>NZ_JBFUMO010000650.1:0-3030 GCF_054049355.1 Roseateles sp. P5_E11
ACCCGCCTCCAGCATACGGAACAGGTGCAAGAACTCTGCCTCCTGCACCTTGAGCCCAGCGGCTCGCAGAATGCTGGAGTCCACCCAATCACGCCCCTGACCGAAAACCAATTGCCGAAGGTCATCGTGTTCACGCACGGCCCTCAGGCGGTCGAGTCGATCGCGACGTACCAGCATGAGGCGGTAGCCGCTCAGTCCTAGATCCAGTGGAAAGGGGAGGATCCGAGTACGCTCAGCCACCTTTGGCGATGCACCCGTGTCCATGACATTGACACCGCCGCCTTTGAGTTCCAAAAAAGCCCTCATCGACGGCAGCGGCGCCTCGCTCACTCGAAGAGTGTGGGGACGTCCAGAAGCCTCCAACGCGGCTGTCAGCAATTTGAACGGCGTGCCATCGGTGGGCCGTTCGTGCGTACGTGGATACACGACTTCAAGAAGCTGGCCTGCGATGGACGGGGCAGCGAGGGTGGCACCCAAGCCCAGCATCGCGGCACGACGGCTGATCAACCGACGATGAACAATTGAAGGCCCCAGGTCCATCTGAATCATTTTGAGCGCGCCACAGCGGAGTCGCAATCCTGCTCATCGCCCGGCACCAGGCGCTAGAGAAGGTCTGCAAACCTCTCGTCAATCCGACTGGCGCGCGAGGTGAGGTTTCATTGGACGATGTTCACGTCAGGGCCAAGCCGCTTCCAGTGGTCGAACCCCCGCAGGGTCAGGCAGCGCTCTGCCCTGGCAGAGGCAGGACGAACGTTTGCTAGGCGTTCGCCGCAGCTGGGCACATTGATTGCCGCCGCTGTCCATGCAGGCAAAGAGCTCCTCCGTGCTGAAACATCCATCGCCGTCCACCGACTTCATCCGCATCGTCGGTGCCCGAGAGAACAATCTGCGCAACGTCAGCGTCGACATCCCGAAGAAGCACATCACCGTGTTCACAGGAGTCTCGGGCTCGGGCAAGTCTTCACTCGTTTTCGACACCATTGCAGCCGAGTCGCAGCGGCAGCTGAACGACACCTTTTCCACCTTCGTGAGGCACCGCCTGCCGCATCACGCCCAGCCCGATGCCGACGTGCTGGAGAACCTCTGTGCGGCCATCGTCATCGATCAACGCCGCCTGGGCGGCAATGCGCGCTCCACGGTCGGCACGGCCACCGACATCCTCGCGCTGATCCGCCTGCTGTTCTCGCGGGTGGGGCAGCCCTTCGTCGGCTACTCCAACATCTTCTCGTTCAACCACCCTGACGGCATGTGCCCGCGATGCGAGGGCCTGGGGAAGGTCGACACCATCGACATCGACCGGCTGTTCGACAGGCAGCGCTCGCTCAACCAGGGAGCAATCCGCTTCAGCGCGTTCGCCGTCGGCGGCTACCGCTGGAAGCGCTATGTCCACAGCGGCCTGTTCGACAACGACAAGCCGCTGAAGGACTACACCGACGAGGAGTGGGAGACGCTGCTCCACGCGCAGGACGTACCCATCCTGAACCCCGGGCCAGGCTGGCCACCGACCAGCCGCTACGAGGGCGTGCTGCCGCGCATCCGCCGCAACTTCCTGACCCGCAACATCAGCGAGGTCAAAGGGCTGGACCGCGCCGAATGGGATCAGTTGGTGACGGCCGGCCCTTGCCCGCGGTGCCACGGGGCGCGCCTCAACGAGAAGGTGTTGAGTTGCCGCATTGACGGCAGGAACATCGCCGACTGGTGCGAGATGGAGGTGGGTGAGTTGCTGGCCGTCATCGGCCAGGTCGATGCGCCGCTTGCCGCCAGCATGGTGCCGGCGCTGGCCTACCGGGTACAGCATCTGGTTGACATCGGTTTGGGCTACCTGAGCCTCGGCCGAGAAACGACGAGCCTGTCGGGCGGGGAATCCCAACGCGTGAAGATGGTTCGCCACCTGGGCAGCGGCCTCAGCGACATGAGCTACATCTTCGACGAACCCAGCGTGGGCTTGCACCCGCGCGACGTTGCGCGCCTGAACAAGCTGTTGCGCCACCTGTGCGACAAGGGCAACACGGTGCTGGTGGTGGAACACGACCCTGACGTCATCGTGGCGGCGGACCACGTCATCGACATTGGCCCGGGCGCTGGAGACGCAGGCGGCACCGTGGTCTTCGAGGGCGATGTGCAGGCCCTGCGGCAGGCCGACACGCCCACGGGGCGCAGCCTGTCTCGCCCGACGCGCATCAACACCACACCGCGCACTCCATCGGGCTGGCTGCCGATCACGCACGCCACTCAGCACAACCTGAAGAACGTGAGCGTTTCGATCCCGATGGGCGTTCTGACGGTCGTGACAGGTGTGGCCGGTTCGGGCAAGAGCAGCCTGATCAACGCCGCTTTCGCCCGCACCTACCCCGAGGTCGTGTGCATCGACCAGGGTGCCATCACAGGTTCGCGTCGCTCGAACACGGCGACCTACACGGGCATCCTCGATCCCATCCGGAGCCTTTTTGCCCAGGCGAACGCGGCCAGCGCGTCGCTGTTCAGCGCCAACTCGGGCGGCGCCTGTCCCGCGTGCAAAGGCCTTGGCACTACGGAGACAGACCTCGCATTCATGGAGCCCATCGTCAGCATCTGTGAGCGCTGCCGAGGGCGCCGGTTCACTGACGAGGCTCTTCAGTACCGCCTGCGCGGCAAGAACATCGCCGAAGTGCTGGCGATGCGCGTGGCTGAAGCAAGCGCCTTCTTTGCCGAACCGGAGATCGCGCCTGCGCTGGCCCGCCTCGATGAAGTCGGGCTCGCCTACCTGTCGCTCGGCCAACCTTTGTCCAGCCTGTCGGGCGGGGAACGGCAACGCCTGAAGCTGGCCACGGAGCTGGGCCAGTCGGGCCGAATCTATGTGTTCGACGAACCCACCTCAGGCCTGCATCTTTCGGACATCGATCGATTGTTTCGATTGCTCGACCAACTCATCGAACGCGGCGCCACCGTTGTCGTGATCGAACATCAGCTGGACATGATCGCCCAGGCAGACTGGCTGATCGACATGGGGCCGGAAGCTGGCCGATTCGGCGGTCGCGTGGTGTTCGAGGG
>NZ_JBFUMO010000651.1:0-3021 GCF_054049355.1 Roseateles sp. P5_E11
GAGCATTCCGGCCCCAGCCGCGGCGGTTTGGATCTCGGCCAGCACGCAGCCGGCCTCCGCCGTCAGGCTGGCGTTGACGAGGTCGATGCCGCGAACGCGCTTCATGCGCGTCAGGCTCAGCAGGAGTTGTTGGCCGCTGTCGTCCGGCGTCGAGCCGCCCACCAGGCCGGTATTGCCGCCCTGCGGCACGACCGGCACGCGGTGCTCGTGGCATAGGCGCATCACTGCCGCGACTTCCTCGGTCGATGCCGGCCGCGCGACGGCCAGGGCCTTGCCGGCATAGCGCTTGCGCCAGTCGTTCTCATAGGCCGCCAGGTCGCCGCCCACCAGCAGGCCCGCCTCGCCAAGCTGTTCACGCAGCGCAGCGAGAAAGGCGTTCATGTGGCTTTGGCCGCCGCCAGTCGCTGGCGGATCTGGGCCGTGCAGGCCGTGAAGATGACGACGCCGAGCAGCACTTCACCCAGCGCCAGCCATTGCCCGAGGCCGCCTTCGCTGGTCGAGCGCACCAGGCCCTCCATCACATAGAGCCAGATGGCCAGGGCCAGCCAGCGGTAGGTGTACATGCGGTAGCGCCACAGGCCGACGGGTGCCGCCAGCAGCGGCAGCGCCTTCACGGCCAGCGTGCCGCGGCCGGTCGGCGCCAGCCACAGCTCCCAGGCCAGGCACAGCAGGATGAGGCTTACGGTGGCGCTGAACGCCAGATTGCGCGTCAGCCGTTCGACGGCCGTGGGTTGGGTTCTTTCAAGGGCAGGGGACATAGCTGCGGCATCATAGAAGCCATGTCCTTGACGCCGATTCCGCCGATCCCGCCCGTTCCGCCCGCCGCGCCTGCCAATGCCGACAACCCGGACGCACCGCTGGCCCACAACCCCATCGCCTTCGCCAGCGACTTCATCACCGAGCTGTTGGCCTGGCCCTGGTTGCAGACCCTGCACACCTTCCGCCAGCGTTTCCGCGAGGAGAAGCTCGGCCTGACTGCCGGCAGCCTGACCTTCACGACGCTGATCTCGCTGGTGCCGCTGCTGACCGTGATGCTGGCCATCTTCACGGCCTTCCCGATGTTCTCCAGCTTCCAGTCCGCGCTGGAGCAGTACTTCCTGAAGAGCTTGATCCCGCCCAACATCGCCAAGCCGGTGCTGGCCTCGCTGACGCAGTTCGCCGCCAAGGCCAACAAGCTGGGTGTCGTGGGCCTGATCTTTCTGGGCATCACGGCGCTGGCCCTGATGCTGACCATCGACCGCACGCTGAATGCGATCTGGCGCGTGAAGCGCCCGCGGCCCATGGCCCAGCGCGTGCTGGTCTACTGGGCCGCGTTGACGCTGGGCCCGCTGCTGCTCGGCGGCAGCCTGACGCTGACCAGCTATGCCATCAGCGTCGGCCAGGGTTATCTCACGGCCATGCCGGCGAGCATGTCCACGGTCCTGGGCAGCGCCGACGTGGTGCTGTTCGGCCTGGCGATGGCCGGGCTCTTCCATTACGTGCCCAACACCCATGTGCGCTGGCGCCATGCCCTCATCGGCGGCGCCTTCGTGTCGCTGGGCTTCTCGCTGGCCAAGGGTCTGCTGGCCTGGTATGTGAAGCAGGTGCCGACCTATTCGACGCTGTACGGCGCCTTCGCGACCGTGCCCATCTTCCTGATCTGGATCTACCTGGGCTGGGTCATCGTGCTGCTGGGCGCCATCCTGGCGGCCAACACGCCCAGCCTGACGGGCCGGCTGCATCTGCGCCCCGACTCGCCCGGCCAGCCCATGGCGCTGGCGCTGGAGGTGCTGCGCGAACTCTGGCGCGTGCGCGAGGCCGGCCAGCAAGGCCTGTCCTATCTGGCCCTGGCCAGCGCGCTGCGCGTCGACCCGTTGCAGCTCAGCCCCGTCATCGACAAGCTGCTGGCCCTGGACTGGATCGGTCGGCTGGAAGAAGAGGGCGCCCAGCGCCTGGTGCTGCTGTGCACGCCCGAGAAGGCGCTGGCCGAACCTCTGCTGAGCGCCTTCCTGGCCGAGCGCCAGGGGCTGCTGGCCAATCTGTGGGCGCAGGGCGAATGGTCGAAGCTGACTCTCGACCGCCTGCTGCTCACTGAGGCTGGAAGCCCCCGGCCTTGATGATCCTGGCCCAGGCCGCCGAGTAGGCGCGCTCGCGGGTGGCGAGCTGGGCCGAGCTCATCATGGCCACCGACAGGCCGAACTCGGTCAATCGCGCCTTCACGACCGGCTGATTGATGACGCCGGCCAGCGCATTCGAGAAGCGCTCGACGACGGCCGGCGCGGTGCCCGCCGGTGCGAACAGGCCGTAATAGGGCAGATCCTCGAAGCCCGCGACGCCCAGTTCCGCAAAGGTCGGCACCTCCGGCAACACGCCCTGGCGCTGCTGGCCCATGACGGCGACGATGCGCAGCTTCTTCTGCTGGTGGTTGGTGATGAGGTCGGGTACCGAGCCGACGCCGGCGCTGATCTGGTTGCCCAGCATGTCGGCAATCATCGGCGCGCTGCCGCGGTAGGGCACGGCCAGCAGGTTCAGGCCACTCTTCTCGCCGAGCAGCTTGACGAGGAACTCCGGCACCGAGGCCGGGGCCGGCACGCCCACGCTGCCCTGGCCACCTTGCTTCTTCACCCAGGCCAGGTATTCAGGCAGGCTTGAAGCCGGTGTGCCGCCTGACAGCGCCAGCGCGTTGGCAAAGGTCGCAAAGCCCGCCACCGGCAGGAAGTCCTTGGCCGGGTCGAAGCCGGGGTTCTTCAGCACCAGCGGCAGGATGGAGATGGTGTGGTCGTGGCTGACGAAGAAGGTCGTACCGTCGGGTGCCGCGGCCTTCAGCGCCTGGGCCGCGATCTGGCCGCCGGCGCCGGGCTTGTTCTCGACGATGACCGGCGTGCCCAATGACGCCTGCAAGGCCTCACCCAGCAATCGCGCAATCGCGTCGGTGCCGCCGCCGGCCGGAAAGCCGACGAGCAGGCGGATGGGCTTGTCATCGGCGCGGGCGGCAAAGGGCAGGGCGGCCAGCGCGGCCAGGGCGGAACGACGTTGCAGCAT
>NZ_JBFUMO010000652.1:0-3021 GCF_054049355.1 Roseateles sp. P5_E11
GTGATGATGCCTTCGCCCTACACGGCCGACATCTCCTGGATCGACGCTCGCGACATGGCCGAGCGCCTGGGGGTGCACTACGACGAGAAGTCCATCGTGCCGATGTTCGATGCCTTCAACACCACGCTGGCCGAGGAGTTCAAGGGCCTGCCGCTGGATGCCACCGAGGAGAACATCCAGGCCCGCATCCGCGGCACGCTGCTGATGGCGCTGTCCAACAAGTTCGGCAGCATCGTGCTGACGACCGGCAACAAGAGCGAGATGGCCACCGGCTACTGCACGCTCTATGGCGACATGGCGGGCGGCTTTGCCGTCATCAAGGACGTGGCCAAGACCCTGGTGTTCCGCCTCGCCCGCTGGCGCAATGCGCAAGGCGCCGAGATCATCCCCGACCGCATCATCACCCGCCCGCCCTCGGCCGAGCTGCGCCCCGACCAGAAGGATGAGGACAGCCTGCCGCCCTACGCGGTGCTGGACGCCATCCTGGCCCGCTACATGGAGCAGGATCAGTCGATCGCCGAAATTGTTGCCGCCGGTTTCAAGCCGGAGGACGTCGAGCGCGTCACCCGGTTGATCAAGATCAACGAGTACAAGCGCCGCCAGGCGCCAGTGGGCATCCGCATCACCCACCGCGGCTTTGGTCGCGACTGGAGATATCCCATCACCTCCAGGTTCCGTGCGTAAACTTGGGTGAACCTCGCAAACTGGAGCGCTCGCAATGAAGCAAATCACCGCCATCATCAARCCCTTCAAGCTCGACGAAGTGCGCGAGGCGCTGGCCGAAGTAGGCGCGTCGGGCCTGACGGTCACCGAAGTCAAGGGTTTTGGCCGCCAGAAGGGGCACACCGAGCTCTATCGCGGCGCTGAATACGTCGTCGACTTCCTGCCCAAGGTCAAGGTCGAGGTCGTCGTGAAGGACGACGAGGTCGACCGCTGCATCGACGCCATCCTGAAGGCCGCCAAGACCGGCAAGATCGGCGACGGCAAGATCTTCGTGCTGCCGGTCGAGCAAGTGGTGCGCATCCGTACCGGCGAGACGGACGAAGYCGCCGTCTGACGCTTAACGCCGCGCCGGCGCTGCCGTGCAGGCCGAGGCCGGTACGCCGTAGGGCTTGACCAGGTCGGCCGTCTGGCCCGTTCGGCACAGCTCCTTGAGCGCCTCGTCGAAGGCGTGGAAGTCCGCCTGGGACATGCGCCTGCGCGTCAGCCCGAAGACGTAGTAGATGTCCTTGGCGCCGCCCGAGGATTGCAGGCCGGTCATCGCATTGCTGGCCAACAGCCACAGTGCCACCTGCTCGTTGGCGAACACCAGGCCCTGGTCGCCATAGCGGCCCGCGGCAAGCATCTTCAGTGCGACCAGGTTGTCGCGCTCCAACCTGATCTTCGCCGGTCCGCCGGCAGCCAGATCCTGCAGCGTCATCGCGGTGCCCGAAGGACCGTAGACGCYGATCTCGTGGCCCGCCAGGGATTCGGAGCCGCGGTAGACGAAGTCCACGCCGCGGCGCGAGAAGAAGACATAGCGACCATCGACGACGGGCACGCTCATCCACATCCGGGCGTAGCGCGACGGCACATCCAGCACCGGAAAGAGGCCATCGATTTCGGCCTTCTCCATCAGGTCGATGGCGCGGCGCCAGGGGTAGATGCGCGAGTTGCAGTTCCAGCCCAGGTTTCGGCAGGCCGCGTTCAGCACGTCGACCATCGGTCCRGAGGCGCGCCCCTGCAGTTCCACGATATAGGGCGGGAACAGTTGCGTTCCGAAATCAACCTCGCGCAACGGCTCAGCGCCCGCGCTCGATGCACAGGCAGCGAAACAGCAGTGCAGCAGCAGTTCTCTTGGCACGGCCGGCCTCGGCGGGTTTGCAGTCCAGCATAGCGGCCTGGCGCGCCGGGCGCCATGCGGTGGCACCTCAGCGCTGCGTCAGCGCGAGCTTGATGCCCAGGGCCACGAAGGTCGCCGCAAAACTCCGCCGCAGCCAGGCCATCACCGTCCGGCTGCCCAGGACCTGCTCGCGCATGCGCGCCGCGAAGGCGCCGTAGAGCGCAAAGACCGCAAAGGTCATGGCCATGAAGATGGCCGACAGCTGCAGCATCGCCAGCGTCGGCGCCGCCTCGTCCTGGGCGATGAACTGCGGCAGGAAAGCCAGGAAGAACATCGAGAGTTTGGGGTTGAGCAGGTTCACGAGCACGGCGTGCTGAATGACCTCCCAATCCGAGCGCTTGGCKCCATCGGCCTCGATCTTCAGCACCCCCTGCTCGCGCCAGGTCATCCAGGCGATGTAGAGCAGATAGCCCACGCCCGCGAACTTCACGGCCTCGAAGGCCAGGCTGCTGGCATGCAGCAGCGCCGCCAGGCCCGTGACGGCCGCCAGCATGTGGGGCACGACGCCCAGCGTGCAGCCCAAGGCCGCAATGACGGCCGTGCGCGCGCCGCGCGACAAGCCGGCGGCCACGGTCACGGCCGCGCCGGTACCGGGGGAGGCGACGACGAGCAGGGACACGGTCAGGAATTCGATGTTCATGGGGCGCTCCTTGGTGGAGGCGCCATGCTGCGGCGGATGCCGCCGGCGGGTCTTGAACGAAATTTCAGCGGCTGCGCGCCAACACCCCGGGCGTCAAGCCGAAGTTGCGCACAAAGCAGCGCGTCATATGGCTTTGGTCCGCGAATCCGCTGGCCGCGGCGGCCTCTGCCAGCGACAGGCCTTGGCGCACCAGCCGGYGCGCGCGCTGTACGCGGCGCTGCAGCAGGTAGGCGTGCGGTGGCAGGCCGGTCAGGCGCGTGAAGGCGCGCAGGAACTGGTAGCGGCTCATCGCCGCATCGGTGGCCAAGCCTGATAGCGTCAGTTCGGCAGCGGGATCGTCGTCAATGCGCTCGCGCGCGGCGGTGACACCGGCGCTCACGGCGGGGCGCTCTACCGACGAGGGCTTGAAAAGCCGCGCGGTCAGTGTCAGCAGTTCGGCGTCGAAGTGCAACGCGTCGTCCGTGGTGACCGCGTCGAACAGGGCGCGAAAGCGTGCCGT
>NZ_JBFUMO010000653.1:0-3017 GCF_054049355.1 Roseateles sp. P5_E11
GTCCTTGTGCGGCGACCGCTTTTTGGCGGCTACGGGGTATGTGTCGCCCACTTGGCCCGAGTTGGTGCGGCGAATGCGCGAATTCGGCTAGGGCTGACAGGCCTGGTGCAGCAGGCGACGCGTGGCCTCGATATCAGCGCCGGCGTTCATGCGGCCAAGGCCGTACTGGCGCGCCAAATCGCGCCGGCGAAGCCGCTCCCCTGGTGACATGCGCGCGAAGTCATCGAGCGCCTTGGCAAAGCTGTCGATGTCGTCGACATCAACATCCCAACCAATATCTAGCGCCTGGAGGCCGCGCCATGGAGTCGCGTTGCTGATCAGTAGCACACAACCGGCGAGCAAGGCCTCAAGGATGACGTAGCCATTGTTCTCAGCGCGGGTGGGTAGCAGCAACAGCTCGTAGCGACCCATCGAGCGTTGCAGGTCGGCATGAGTTTGGGCGCCCAGATACCTTGCCTTGACGTGGGCCGGTAGTGCCTTGAGCAAGGGTTGGCACTGAGCCCAATACGTGGCGTCACCGATCGGGCCGATGATGTCCAGATGCACGGACGCATGAACTGCGTTCAGCACGGCTAACGCTGCCAACAGGTTCTTCTTCGGGTCGATGCGGGCAGCAAAGACGATGCGCAGCGGCTCGGTATCAAGGCCGATCTGTAGCGCTTGCAACTGTTGAAGATGGCGGGGCGGCAGATCGGGCGCCAAGCCAACTCGGGTGAATCCCAGGGCCCGCAATTCTCTGGCCTCCTCCAGACTGGTAGCGTGGAAGAGTACGTCGCGCAACATACCGGTGGCCCGGAGAAGCTGCAGATAGGCTTGCTTGCGACGGCGCTTGTGCTGCATCGCGCCTGCCATCAACTCACCGCGTGGCGCGAGCAGCACGGGCGCCGGCTTGCCGGCCAGCAGTCGACGAGCGAGCAGCGGCGTGAGCGAGAAGCCGCGTGACAGGAAGCTGTTCAGATAGATGAGATCGAAGCCTTCAGCCAGCAGCGCGCGCAGCGTCTGCCAACGCCCTGGTGCAGGCAGGTAGCGGATATCGATCTTCGCCTGCGAGCGCGCTGCGGCGCGGGCGGCCTCGGGGTAGGGCGTGTGGTCGCGCAGGTCATGGTTGCTGGTCGCCACGACGAATTCGAAATCCTCGTGCAGATGTTGGACGAGATAGTCCACCGCCCGCRCCAGGCCGCCACCTTGCTCGCTAGGCAGGAAAAATGGCGCCAGGATGAGGATCCGAGGTTTGACCGTCATGGCCGGGCAGCGTTGTTCAACCACGCCTCCAATTGAGAGATCAGCGCGGAGCGGTCGAACTCGCGGCAGCAATAGGCTTTGGCGCGCTGGCCCATCAGACCGCGCTCGGCAATGGGCATGGACGCCAAAGCACGGGCATGGCTCGCCAGGGCCTGCGCATCACCTGCGGGGGCCACGAGGCCGGCACCTGCTTCTGTGATGACCCGCGCGCCCTCGCCGTCCAGCATGGCCAGCAGGGGCTTGCCTGCAGCCAGGTATGCCTGGACCTTGCCGGGGATGGTCATTGCGAAAATGGGCTCTGCCTTCAGGGACACGAGCAGCGCGTCGGCGCCCTTGAAGAACTCCGGCATCCGTTCGATGGGGTGGCGGCCGAGCATGAAAACGGTGGATTGCAGACCGCGGCGCATGATCTCAGCACGCACCCAGTCGGCCTGACGGCCATCGCCGACGATGAGCCAGTGGATGTCGCTGCGTTCGCGAGTGGCCTCGGAGGCGGCCAACAGTGCCGGAAAGTCCTGGGCATCGCCGAGATTGCCGGCGAACATGATCTTGAAGACGCCAGTGTGCGCAGCAAGCTCTGCGGCTGGTTCGACTGCGCTCAAATCGCCGTCGAAGATAGCTTCGGCCCATTGTGGAAAGTAGCGGCTCTTGGTCGGCGCTTGTGACCAGCGCTCGATCGCAGGGAAGAAGCCCTTGGACTGGGCCAGGATCAGATCGCAGCGCTTGTAGATGAAGCGCACCAGAGTACCGACAGCGTCGAGACCGCGCGCACTCTTGACCATCCCGACCGCTGCCAGCGTATCAGGCCAGAGGTCGAGCACCCAGAGCAGCAGCGGCGCACGCTTGATGCGGCGAAGCAGCACAGCGGGAAGCGCCGATGTGATCGGCGATGTCTCGAAACAGAAGATCGCGTCGAAGCGCCTGCCGCGCAGCTTCCACGGGCCGAGCAGGCAGCCCCAGAACACAAAGCTCCAATAGTTGAGCAGCAGCCGGATCGAGCCCTTGCTGCGCGGGCGCAGCGGCAGGCGCAAGACCTCTGCGCCGTGATACTGAGCGAAGGCGCCAGGGTCTGCCACATAGTCGTGGAAGATGTCGCCGCCGGGATAATTGGGCCGCCCGGTCAATACCGTCACCTCGTGGCCGCGCGCGCGCAGTTCGGAGACGATCTCATTGACGCGAAAGACCTCAGGCCAGAAGTACTGGCTGACGACGAGCACGCGCATCAGTCCGCCGTCACTCGTATTGGCGCCAGACGACACGCTTCACGTAGTCGGTATAGCTGTGGATGATGYGGACGACCTTGTCCGACACATTGGGCATGCTGTAGTCGTCAACCAGCCGCAATCCCCGGTCTTCGCCGCGTGGTTGGGTGTCGAGGATGGCGAGGCCCTGGCGGACGCGGTCGACGGACAGGCCGGTCATCATGACGGCGCCTTCCTCCATGCCCTCGGGCCGTTCATGCGCCTCGCGCAGATTGAGCGCCGGGAAGTTCAGGATCGACGACTCCTCGTTGATGGTCCCGCTGTCCGACAGCACGGCCTTGGCTGACGTCTGCAGGCGCACGTAGTCAAGGAAGCCGAGGGGCTTCATCAGCTTGATGCCAGCATGAAAGACGATGCCTTCGGCATCGATACGTTTCTGCGTGCGCGGATGCGTCGAAACGATGACCGGCAGGCCGTGGTCCTCGGCGACCGTGTTCAGAATGCCGACAAGCCGGTCAAAGGTGCGCGGCGATTCAATGTTTTCTTCGCGATGGGCGCTGACGACGAAGTAGC
>NZ_JBFUMO010000654.1:0-3013 GCF_054049355.1 Roseateles sp. P5_E11
GAACAATGGCTAGGCAACTCTGCACTGCCGCGGCCCTGGTCGTGTGCCTCGCCCTTGCCGCCTGCAAGGTCGACCTGTATTCCAACCTCAACGAGCGCGAGGCCAACGAGATGCTGGCCGCGCTGACCTCGGAGAGCATCCCCGCCGAGAAGGAGGCTGCCGAGGGCGGCCTCTGGCAGCTCAAGGTCGAGGAAAGCCGCCTGCCCGCGGCGCTGGACGTGCTGCGCTCGCAGGGGCTGCCGCACGACCGCTACGCCAGCATGGGCGACGTCTTCCAGAAGCAGGGCCTGGTGTCCACGCCGTCGGAAGAGCGCATGCGCTACATCTATGCGGTGTCGCAGGAGCTGTCGCAGACGCTGCGCACCATCGACGGCGTGGTGGCCGCCCGGGTGCATGTGGTGATCCCGGCCAACGACCCGCTGAGCGACAAGCTCAAGCCCTCGTCGGCCGCGGTCTTCATCAAATACCGTGCGGACGTGGACCTGCGGCTGCTGGCGCCGACCGTCAAGGACATGGTGGCGCACAGCATCGAGGGCCTGTCCCACGACCAGGTCTCGCTGTCGCTGGTGGAGGCACGGCGTGCCAGCGGCGCGGCGGCGGCCGCCGATCTGCCAGTGCGCTACGAAGTGGCAGGCCTGTCGCTCGACCGCACGGCAGTCACGCTCGGCGTGCTGCTGCTGGCCGCGGTGGCCTGCCTGATCGCACTGCCCAGCCTGCTGCGCCGCCAGGGCCTGGACTGGCGCACCTGGGCGCGGCGCCAGCTGTTGAAGCGCTGATGCGAACCGTCCAAGCTCCCAGCGAACCGGCGCCAGCGGCGCCTGAGCATGGCCCGTTGGACATGCTGCGCCTGGCGCTGCGCCAGGGCCTGCATCCAGAGGACGGACTGCACCCCAGCTGGCTGCCGCCTGACTGGCCGGTGCGCCACCGCAGCATCTCGCGCCTCGGCCCCGCGGGCCGCGCCGTGCTTGGCCAACTGCTGCGCGCCCGCGGCCTGGCCGACGAGACCGTGGACCTGCAGTTCGATGCCCAGCTCAAGCGCGTGGACCTGATGGACGCCACCTCGCTGCGGCTGCTGGCCATCTACTGTGGCTTCGCGGCGCACAAGCCGCTGTTCGGTCTGYGGGGTGGCCTGGGGAGCCAGGTGCGGCGGCAGGCGCTGCGCGTGGCCGATGACGCGGTCGACTTCGTGCTCGACCGCGTGCCCCAGCTCACCCACATCCGCGTCGACATGCAGCGGCTGCAAGAGCACCCGCATGCGGCCGGCCATGTGATGGTGCAGCGCGGCTACCGGCTGCTGACGGGCGCACTGCTGCCCGAGGGGCCGGCGGTGCTGCAGCGCATCCGGCTCAAGTTGCCGCAGCGCGTGAGCCGCTTGCGCGTGCCACCGCTGCAGCCGCGCCAGCTCGAACAACTCAGGGAGCTGATGCTGCTGTGCATCGTCCCGGAAAGACTGCCGCAATGGGACTGGCTTTTCTGATCACGACCGACAACCTGCAGCTGCTCAGCGAGCGCAAGGTGCTGAAGGAGGCCGAGTACGCCGCGCTGCTGGACGCCTCGGCCGTGGTGGAGGCCGCGCGGCAGGAGGCGCGCCGCATCGAGCAGCAGGCCCGGCAGCAGGCCGAGGACAGCCGCCGCCAGGGTCACGAGCAGGGGCTGGAGGCGGCACGCGCCGAATACGCCCAGCAGCTGGTGGGCGAGGCCCTGGCCGCACAGCGTCAGCTGCAGGCACTGCGCGCGGCGATGGCGCAGATCGTCGCCCAGGCCGTGCGGCAGTTCCTGGGCGAGGCCGATCCGGCGGCGTTGCTGGAGACTGCGCTGCGCCGCGTCGACACCCTGGTACGCCACGAGCCCTTCGTCATGCTGCGCGTGGCGCCTGCGCAGGAGGAGCATGTGCGCACGGCGCTGCGGCAGATCGGCGGCGAGCTGGCCTGGGCCCAGGCGCTGGCCGTGGTGGCCGACCCGGCCCTGCCGGCCCAGGCCTGCGTGCTGCRGACGCCCTCGGGCACGCTGCAGATCGGTGTTGATGCGCAGCTCGACGCGTTTCGCGCCGCGGTGGAGCGCAGCGGGTTGCTGCAGCCCACGGAGCAGGGCTGATGGACGAGCTGGCCACGCAAAGCATCGTCGACGACCTGTCGCGCGCCTTCGGCCACCTGCCCACCGTGGGCGTGCGCGGCCGCGTCAGCAAGGCGGTGGGCATGCTGATCGACGCGACCGGCATCCAGGCTCATGTGGGCGAACTCTGCGAGCTGCGCACGCCGGGCGAGCCGCCGCTGCTGGCGGAAGTGGTGGGTTTTCAGAAGCAGGTGGCCATCCTGACGCCGCTGGGGCCGACCACCGGCATCTCCGCGCTGACCGAGGTGGTGCCCTCGGGCCGCGGCCATGTCTGCCCCGTCGGGCCCGGGTTGCTCGGGCGGGTGCTCGACGCCATGGGTGAGCCCATGGACGGCAAGGGCCCGCTGAAGGCGCTGGCGCGCATGCCGGTCCAGCGCGCACCGGTGAACCCGCTGGCACGCCGCATGGTGGCCGAGCCGCTGGTCACCGGCATCCGTGCCATCGACGGCCTGCTGACGCTCGGCGAGGGCCAGCGCGTAGGCGTGTTCTCGCCGCCCGGCGTGGGCAAGAGCACGCTGCTGGGCATGCTGGCGCGGGGCTCCACGGCCGACGTCAACGTGGTGGCGCTGATCGGCGAGCGCGGCCGCGAGGTGAAGGAGTTCATCGAGCGCAGCCTTGGCACCGATGGCATGGCCCGCACGGTGATGGTCGTGTCCACCTCCGACCGGCCGCCGATGGAGCGCATCAAGTCGGCCTATGTGGCCACCACCATCGCCGAGCATTTCCGCGACCAGGGGCAGAAGGTGCTGCTGCTGGTGGACTCGCTGACGCGCTTTGCGCGCGCCCAGCGCGAGATCGGCCTGGCCAGCGGCGAGCCGCCGACGCGTCGCAGCTACCCGCCGTCGATCTTCTCCATGCTGCCGCAATTGCTGGAGCGTGCGGGGCAGGGCGAGCGTGGCTC
>NZ_JBFUMO010000655.1:0-3011 GCF_054049355.1 Roseateles sp. P5_E11
CGCATGGCGCTGGACCGTACCGCGGCTGGTATCCAGCAGGTCCAGACCGGCACCGGTGCCGACCCACAGCAGGCCGTTGCCCTCGTCGAGCATGGCGTGCACGCTCTTGCGGCTCAGCGCCGCGCCGGCAGCCAACGGGGCGACGAAACGGTCGGTGCGCGCCTCATACCGCACCAGGCCACCGGCGCTGGTGCCTACCCAAAGACGCCGTTGGTCATCGACATGCAGCGCTTGCACGTAACTGTCGGGCAAGGCACCGGACGAAGCCATGTCGCTGACATAGCTGCGAAGCTGATAACCATCCCAACGGGACAGCCCGGATTGCGTGGCGATCCAGAGGAAGCCTTCGCCGTCCTGGGCCAGCGCGGTGAAGGACATCGGCGCGACCAGCACCTGGTGGAACACCGCATCCGAACGGGCGGCCCAGGCCGTCGGGGCGGGCTCGTCTGCCGCCCGGGCGCCACCGCCCAACGCAAGCCCAAGCAGGGCGACGAAGCGCGCCCATCTGTTGATCAGCGAGAAAAAGTGACCCATGCCGTCGCAAGGCGCATGCACGGCTGCAGCTTGCGCGCAGCGGCGCATTTCGCGCGTCCTCTGACGGTCAGGATACGGTACAAAACCACTGCGACACCAGCGGCCGCGGACTTGTTGCAACTGCGGCTGGCGCCGGGAAATCGCCCGCTCAGCCCGCCACCGGCACGTAGACGTAGCCGACGTTGCGCACGGTCTTGATGACCTCCGGCTTGTCGGGGTTGCGCTCCACCTTGCGGCGCAGGCGCATGACGCGCAGGTCGATGCTGCGGTCGAACACGTCCCAGCCGCGGTTGTGGGCCTGCTCCATGATCTGGTCGCGGTTCAGCGGGCGATTGGGGTGGCGGGCAAACAGCGCCAGCAGGTCGAACTCGGCGGCCGTGATGTCGATCTCCTCGCCCACCGCGCCAAAGAGCTTGCGCTGGGCCATGTCGAGTTCGCACAGGCCAAAGGCAACGCGCTCCGGATCGCTCGGTGCGAGCACAGGTGCCGGCGCGGCCGTCACCTGCAGGCGTCGCAGCACGGCGCGCACGCGGGCCAGCAGTTCGCGCAGCTCAAAGGGCTTGGCGATGTAATCGTCCGCCCCCACCTCCAGGCCGACGATGCGGTCGATGGCCTCGCCCGCCGTAGTCAGCATCAGCACAGCCAGGCGCGGATGGGCTTCACGCAGCGCGCGGGCCAGGGACAGACCGTTCTCGCCCGGCATGTTGATGTCGAGCACGGCCACATCGGGTACACGCTCGGCGACGCGGGCGCGCGCCGCGGCAGCGTCCTGGGCCTGCATGACCTCGAAGCCGTTGCGGCCGAAATACTCGGCCAGCAGGGCACGCAATTCAGGCTCGTCGTCGACGAGCAGCACGGTGGGCGAGGTGTTTGGCATGGCGGCGAATGATAGGCAGGCCGGCCTTGCTCGGGGCAAGGCAGCGTGGTGTTGAAACAAACGCAACACAGTCGAGCCGACGTGAAGCGCGCTTGAAACCGGCGCGGCCGACAGTGGCGACACACCAACCGGAAGACCCTCATGCACTACCGCAGCGACAACCCCTCCACCGACTGGCCCGAAACGATGCTCGTCGGCTGCCGCAGCGAAGCCTTCGCCGAGGACCTCGAACACGCCCCTGCGCCCTCGCCCCGCTGGAACCTGCTCGAGCGCCTCATCATGGCCTTGCCACTGCTGTGCGTGTTCGCACCCGTCGCCGACGCTTATCTCATCCATTGACACCGAGGCTGCCATGACCCCGCACCAAATCCACCTGATCCGCAGCAGCTTCGCGCCGCTCATGCCCCTGGCGCCCACCGTCGCCGAGGCCTTCTACGCCCAGCTGTTTGCCCGTGACCCCGCCCTGCGCGCGCTGTTCCGTGGCAGCGCCATGGTCGAGCAGGGGGCGCGGCTGATGCAGATGATCGGCGCCGCCATCGACCTGCTTGACCGCCCCGCCTCGCTGAACCCCGTGCTGCTCAAGCTCGGCCAGCGCCATGCCGGCTATGGTGTCGTCGAGGCCCACTACGCCAGCGTCGGCGCCGCGCTGCTGGACACCCTGGCCGCCGGCCTTGGCGATGGCTTCACGGCCGAGGTGCGCGAAGCCTGGACGGTGATGTACGGCCATGTCGCCCGGACCATGCAAGAGGGTGCCGCTACCGAGGCGCTGGCCGCCTGAGCCTGCTTATCATCGGCGCGCCCAGGGAGAGCGCGCCGCATGACAGAGACCTTGCATTTCCACCCCACGCCCGACGCCGGCGTGGGCGAACTCGGCAGCGTGCTCAAGGCCACGCTGCCGCTGCTGTCGCAGCTGCTGGAAGCCGTGCCGGCGCGCGTCGTCGTCATCGACGTGGCCGAGCGCTTCGTCTGGGCCAACCACGAGTTCTTCAAGTTCACCGGCCTGCATCCCAAGCAGGTGCTCGGCCAGCCCATCGGCCGCATCATTGGCGACGCCGCCTATGCCGACTACGGTGCCGTGCGCTCGCGCCTGGCCAGCGGCCAGACCGTCGCGTGGGAGGGTTGGACCGAACTGGCTGGTGCCGGTCGGCGCTATATGCGCGAGCACCTCATTCCCGTCGACGTGCAGGCCGGCGTGCCGCAGGCCACCGTCGTCATGAGCCTGGACCTGACCGAGCTGAAGCGGCGCGACGCCGAGCTGTCGGCCAAGGTCACCGAGCTGCAGGCCAGCGAGGCGCTGAAGTCCTCCATCTTCGACCACGCGATGGCGGCCCTGGTCTCCACCGACAGGACCGGCCACATCGTCGAGTTCAACCCCGCCGCGGCGGCCATGTTCGGGCTGGCGCGMGCCGAGGCTATCGGCCGCTCGGTGTCCGACGTGATGATTCCGGCCCGRCTGCGCGCGGCCCACGAGGCTGGCATGGCGCGCGTCTCGGCCGGCGGCGAGCAGCGCATCATCGGCAAGCGCATCGAGATGCAGGCCCAGCGCGCCGACGGCAACGAGTTTCCCGTCGAGATGGTGCTGTGGCGCACCGATGTAGCC
>NZ_JBFUMO010000656.1:0-2983 GCF_054049355.1 Roseateles sp. P5_E11
CTCTTCTACCAGGCGCAGTGCGATCTGCGCACGCGCAGGCTGTCGGGCTTTGAGGCTCTGCTGCGCTGGCGCAGCCCCGACGGCCTGATTGCGCCGGACCGCTTCATTCCGCTGGCCGAGGAATCCGGTCTCATCGTGCCCATTGGCCGCTGGGTGCTGCAGCAGGCCTGCCGCCAGGCCAGGATCTGGCATGACAGCGGGCTGGACCGGCCCGTGATGGCCATCAACATCTCGCCGCGGCAGTTCCAGCATCCCGAGTTCATGGCCACGGTGCGCGAGGCGCTGGACGGCGCGGGAATCGACCCGCGCTTCATCGAGCTGGAGATCACCGAGGGCGCCATGATGGACGACGCCGAGTCCACCATCGCCAAGATGGCCGAGCTGCGTGCGCTGGGCCTGCACCTGGCCATCGATGACTTCGGCACCGGCTATTCGAGCCTGGCCTATCTGAAGCGCTTTCCCATCAACCGCCTGAAGATCGACCGCGCCTTCGTGCGAGACCTCGGCCAGGACGAGAGCGGTGCGGCCATCGTGCAGGCCATGATTCAGCTGTCGCACAGCCTGGGGATGACCGTGGTCGCGGAAGGCGTTGAGGATGCCAGCCAGGAGGCCTGCCTGCGCAACTGGCATTGCGACGTGATGCAGGGCTTTGGCTATGCGCGCCCGCAGCCCGTGCGAGAGGCGACGGCCTTCCTGGAGCGGTGCAGCCGTGAGGGCGGGATCGCGGAATAAACTGAAGCTCCATTCAGACCTCGGACTCGGCGCTTGACCACCAGCCTGCTGCTGATTGCCCTCCTCATCGCCGCCAGCGCCTTCTTCTCGATGGCCGAGCTGTCACTGGCGGCCTCGCGGCGGCTCAACCTGCAGCAGCGCGCCGACTCCGGCGATGCCCGCGCAGCCAAGGTGCTGGCTGTGCAGGAACACCCGGGCGACTACTTCACCGTCGTGCAAATCGGCGTCAACACGGTCGCCATCCTGGCCGGCATCGTTGGCGAGGGTGCGTTCACGCCGCATTTCGAAGCGGCGCTGCGCCTCGTCGTTTCACCCGAACTGGCCGCGACGCTGGGCTTTGCCGCGTCCTTCATCAGCATCACATCGCTCTTCATCGTGCTGGCCGACCTGGTGCCCAAGCGCTTGTCGATGAACGAGCCGGAGCGCGTCGCCATGACGCTGGTAGGCCCCATGCTGGCCCTGTGCCGCGTGCTGAAGCCCCTGGCCTGGTTGTTCAGCGGCATCACCGAGGGCCTGATCCGCGTGTTGGGCCTGCCGGCCAAGCGTGACGAGACCATCAGCTACCGCGACATCCTCGCGCTGACCGAGGCCGGCTACCAGGCCGGCGTCGTCGCGGACGAGGAGCAGCAGGTCATCGCCAACGTGTTCGAGCTGGACACGCGCACCGTCGAGACGGTGATGACGGAGCGCGAGCGCATCGTCTTCTTCTCGCGCGACGACGACGACGTGCTGATCCGCAACCGCATCGCCGACACGCCCCACTCGACCTATGTCGTCTGCGACGGCGACGTCGATCAGGTGGTCGGCTATGTGGATGCGACCGACCTGTTCCAGCGTGTGCTGCGCGATGAAAAGCTGTCGCTGCGCGAGGATGGCGGCGTGCTGGTAAAGAAAGTGCTCATCGTGCCCGACCGGCTGACGCTGTCCGAGATGCTGACCCAGTTCCGCGAGGCGCACGAGGACTTCGCCGTCGTCGTCAACGAGTACAGCCGCGTGGTGGGCGTCATCACGCTGAACGACGTGATGAACACGGTGATGGGCAGCCTGGTCGCGCCGCACGACGAGGAACAGATCGTGCGCCGCGAGGACGGTTCCTTCCTGGCCGATGGCATCACGCCCATCCCGGATGTCGAGCGGTCGCTGGGCATCGAGGGCTGGCCGCATGCCGGCACCTACGACACCTTGGCCGGCTTCCTGATGGTCATGCTGCGCCGCATTCCGCGGCGCACCGATGTCGTCGAGTGGGAAGGCTGGCGCTTCGAGGTGGTTGACGTGGACAGCTACCGGGTCGACCAGGTCATGATCACCGCGGTAGCGCCTGCCGTCAGGGTTTGAAGTTGCCGTCGCTGCGAGCCTGCGAACCGCTGGCGCAGCTCGTGAACTCGCGGTTGCCGCTGCCGGTGGCTTGATTGCTTTCCCAGACGGCCGACGAGCCGTTCCACTTCACATACTTGTATTGAATCGCCGTGCCGGCGGGCTGGCTGACGGTTCCGCTCCACGGTACGTTGGCACCCGAGCCCTGGATGGTCAGTGCAAAGCCCGAGCCGGGCGCCCAGGCGCCGAGGCCGCTGACATTGCCGACGACGCGCAGGTTTTCGCCCATCACCGTGTTGGCGTTGGCGATCGTGAAGGTCACGGCGCAGCTGCCGCCGCCGCCGCCGCTGGTCTTCTGGCCCGTGTAGAGGGCCACGGCCGGCGTGGGGCTGCCGCTGTTCGCCGGCACCGTGATGCTGGCGTTGCCGCTGGCATCCACCGTCACCGAGTCGGCCGTGCAGCCGGTGCCGGCGGCGTTCTTGGTGCCGTTGATGACGTTGCAGTAGGTGCCGGCGGGAAGGCCCGTGGCGAAGCTGCGCGTCCAGGCGCTGCCGCTGTTGTTCAGCGCGACAAAGCCCACATTGCCGCGGCTGAAGGCGATCTGGTTGCCGTTGTTGCCGACGATCCAGTTCTGCTGCGCCTGGCCGAGGCTGGCATTGCGGAAGGCCACCATGTTCGCCAGCGGCGTCCAGCGGTGGGCGAAGTCCCAGACGACGTTGATCTGTGGCGCGCCGCCGCTATAGGGGCTGGCGCTGGGGCGGTCGGCACCGGTGTCGGTGAACTTGAAGCCCGAATAGAGCTGGGCCTCGCCATAGCCCTGGGCGAGCATGAAGACGTGCGCCAGCGTGTACCGCTGGCCACCGGCATCGGCGCCGCCGTTGTTGTTGATGTTCAGCGAGCCGCCGTTGCGCTCGGTGTCCCAGTTGGTGATGAAGAC
>NZ_JBFUMO010000657.1:0-2982 GCF_054049355.1 Roseateles sp. P5_E11
GGTCTGACGACCATTCGCTCCAGGAGCCGGGGTAGAGCAGGCTGTCGCCCAGGCCGGCGTGGGCCATGGCCAACAGGTTGTGACAGGCGGTGACACCGGAGCCGCATTGCTGGACCACCGCGCCGGCACTGTGCGGTGCCAGCAAGGGCTGGAATTCGGCACGCAGTTGGGCCGCAGGCTTGAAGCGGCCGTCGGCGCCGAGGTTGTCCTTGAAAAAGCGGTTGCTGGCGCCGGGGATGTGGCCGGCGGCCTTGTCCAGCGGCTCGACCTCGCCACGGAAGCGCTCGGCGGCGCGGGCGTCGATGAGGCGGACGTTGCCGAGCTTCTTGAGCAGCGTGGCGGCGTCGATCTGGCCGACCAGGGGCTGGCCGGGTTGCCAGTCGGTGGGCGTGGCGGTGGAGGAGTCGGCCGTCATCTCGCCGTCCCAGGCGCCATCCAGCACGGCAACCTCGGCATGGCCCAGCCAGCGCAGCATCCACCAGATGTGGGCGGCGTAAGGGCCGCCCTGGCGGTCATAGGCGACAACCTGGCGGCCGGCGGCCAGGCCCAGGCGGCGCATCAGCGCAGCGAAGGCTTCGCGTTCGGGCAGCGGGTGGCGGCCGCGGAAAGACCCATCGGGGCCGGTCTTGTCGCCGCAGAGGTCGCGGTCCAGGTGCAGATAGAAGGCGCCGGGAATGTGACCGGCCGCATAGGCGCGCTCGCCGGCGTTGGTGTCGGCGAGGTCGAAGCTGCCTTCGAGGATCAGCGGGTTCGAGAGCGCTCGCAGCTCGGCGGGGGTGATCAGCGTGGTGTAGCTCATGACTCAGCGGGGTTGAACTGGCTGTCTTTTGCTGGAGGGGCGACCTTGGAGCGCAGCAGCGTGGCCGCGAGGCCGGCGCCGATGATGAGCAGCATGCCGAAGGTGGCGTGCCAAGTCAGCGGGTCCTTGAACAGCAGCATGCCGTAAATGAAGGAGAAGACGATGCCCAGGTATTGCAGGCAGGCGTTCACCAGCGGGCGGCCGATGGAGTAGGCGCGTGTCAGGCAGACCTGGGCGGTCGTGGCCAGCACGCCGACGGCAAGGAGCAGGAAGGCACCCCACAGCGTGTGACTCTGCAGGCCGCCCTGGGTGACAGCCGTGATGACGGCGCCCGCCACACAGCCGCCGACCGAGAAGTAGAAGACGACGCGCAGCTCGGGCTCACCGACGCGGCCCAGGGCCGTGACCTGGAGGTAGGCCATCGCGGCGATCATGCCCGACAGCAGGCCGGCCAGGCCGTACCAGAGCTGCTGCTGATCGAGCGTCGGGCGCAGGATCAGCGCGACGCCGACAAAGCCCAGCAGCACCGAAGCCATCAGCCGCCAGTCCAGCCGCTGGGCACCCATCAGCACGGCGCCGCCGAGCAGGAAGAGGGCCATCCACACCGAGGACATGTAGTTCAGCGTCATCGCCGTGGCCAGCGGCAGGTGGCTGATGGCGTAGAACCACAGGCACAGCGAGGTGACGCCGGAGATGCTGCGCCACAGATGCATGCCGGGCAGGCGGGTCTTGAGGCTCAAGCCCTGGCGGTGCGACAGCAGGGCCATCATCACGGAGCCGACCAGGCCGCGGTACATGACGATCTCGCTGGCCGCGTAGAACTCGCTGGCCAGCTTGACGCAGACGCCCATGGTGGCGAACAACAGCGTCGCCGCCACCATGAGCACTGAGGCCGGCATCAGAGAGGAGCGCCGATCTCGTTGCGGAACCATTCATGGAAGTGCTGCATGCCGTCTTCCATCGGGCTTTGATAGGGGCCGGTCTCGTTGTCGCCGCGCATCATCAGCGCCTTGCGGCCGGCATCCATGCGCTCGGCAATCTCGTCATCTTCCACGCAGGTTTCCATGTAGGCGGCCTGGTGGGCCTCGACGAAGTCGCGCTCGAAAGCGGCGATCTCCTCGGGGTAGTAGAACTCGACGAGGTTGACGGTCTTCTGCGGCGACACCGGGTGCAGCGTCGACACGACCAGCACATGCGGGTACCACTCGACCATGATGTGCGGGTAGTAGGTCAGCCAGATCGCGCCGGCCTCGGGCGGGCGGCCTTCGCGGAACTTCAGCAGTTGGTCGTGCCAGCGCTGGTAGACCGGCGAGCCGGGGCGCTCCAGGTCCTTGTGCACGCCGACAGTCTGCACCGAATGGTGCTTGCCGAACTCCCAGGCCAGGTCGTCGCAGCTGACGAAGCCGCCCAGGCCCGGGTGGAAGGGGCCGACGTGGTAGTCCTCAAGGTAGACCTCGATGAAGGTCTTCCAGTTGTAGTTGCACTCGTGGACCTGGACCTTGTCGAGCACGTAGCCGCTGAAGTCCAGTTGCGCCCGCGGGCCCAGCTTGCTCAGCTCGGCGGCGACGTCATGGCCGTTGTCCTCGAACAGCAGGCCGTTCCATTCCCGCAGCTTGTAGCGGTTCAGGTTCAGGCAGGGGTCTTCGGCAAAGTGCGGCGCACCGATCAACTCGCCCTGATGTGAATATGTCCAGCGGTGCAGCGGGCAGACGATGTTGGCCTGGGTGTTGCCGCGACCCTTGAGCATCAGCGCCTGGCGGTGGCGGCAGACGTTGGAGATCAGCTCGATCCCCTGGCTTGAGCGCACCAATGCCCGGCCTTCGCCCTCCTGCGGCAGGGCGTAGTGGTCACCGATTTCGGGGACGGCCAGTGCATGGCCGACGTAGCGGGGCCCTCGCTGGAAGATGCTGGCCTGCTCGCGCTGGAACAGATCGGGGTCGAAATAGGCGCTCACCGGGAGCTGGGTCTGGCTGCGTTTGAGCGCCGAGACGGGAAGACTCAGGTCGGACATGATCCAGGCGGGTCTTTCAGGCGGGTAGAGGTGCTGCGTCCCTCCGGCGCATCTCGGGGCTGCCGAGTCGGCCAGGTTGCTAGGTGTGAAAAGGGGAGCCCGAAGGCACGCGCGTGCGCGCTCGAGCGAGAGGTTCGGGATTCTACGCATGCCCGCGTCCTCCGTCCGACGG
>NZ_JBFUMO010000658.1:0-2980 GCF_054049355.1 Roseateles sp. P5_E11
GCCCTACGGCTGGCCCGCCGTCTCCTCGCAGTTCGGCATGATGGACACGACCGGTGCGTTGAAGGACAGCGGCTACTACCTGAAGGCTGYCTGGACGTCCGAGCCGATGGTGCATGTGCTGCCCCACTGGAACTGGCCCGGCCGAGAAGGCCAGCCCATCGACGTGCGCGTCTACGCCAACACCGACGAAGTGGAACTGCTGCTGAACGGCAGCTCGCTCGGCCGCAAGCCGCTGGCGCGCTACGCCCATCTGCAGTGGAGCGTGCCCTACGCGCCGGGCAGCCTGACGGCGCGCGGCTACCAGGCCGGCAAGCTGGTCGTGACCGAGACCGTGACCACCACCGGCGACGGCAGCGCCGTGCGGCTGACGGCGGACCGCGCACGCATCCGCGCCGATGGCGACGACGTGGCGGTGGTGCGTGTCAGCGTCGTCGACCGTGAAGGCCGCGTCGTTCCCACCGCCAACCAGCGCCTCAGCTTCGAGGTTTCAGGCCCCGCGCGGTTGATCGGCATGGGCAACGGCGACCCGGGTTCTCACGAGGCCGACAAGCCGGCCGAGTTCCATCGCTACGCCGCGCTCGGCCACTGGCGCCTGCAAGG
Organism: Roseateles sp. P5_E11; assembly: GCF_054049355.1. Classification (NCBI taxonomy): domain Bacteria; kingdom Pseudomonadati; phylum Pseudomonadota; class Betaproteobacteria; order Burkholderiales; family Sphaerotilaceae; genus Roseateles; species Roseateles sp. P5_E11. The sequence goes on from NZ_JBFUMO010000658.1 coordinate 601, forward strand.
CGTGGCACGTTCGGAAGACGCCGCGGCATTGCTGGCCGGTGCCGGCGAGGCCAAGGGGCGTGACCCCTTCGCCTGGGTGCCCGCCGACGCGCAACCGGCCGACAGCGCCTGGAACGTGGTGCATGCCAGCTTTGCGCGCCCGCCTGCGACGGCAAGACGCGCATCGCTGTTCGTGGGCGACATCGCACCCGGTGTGCAGGTGTACCTGAATGGCCGCCCGGTGACGCCGCGGCCCGAGGAAGGCATGGGCGTGATCGACCTCGACCCGGCGCAGTTGAACGATAGCAACACGCTCAGCCTGGTCTTCGCCACGCCAGCCGGTGGCACGCGCAAGCTCTTCGACGACGCCCAGGGCGGCCGTCGCTGGGCGACGCTGCGCACGTCCACCGCCGCCGGGCCATGGCAGCGCAGCGTGTTCAACGGCCAAGCGCAGGTGATCCTGCAATCCACCGGCGGCCCGGGCCGCGCCACGCTGCGCGCCCGCGGCGACGGCCTGGACCTGGGCAGCCTGACCCTCGACGCCTTCTGAGCCGCGCCATCTGCGACCCCACCGCCCATCTGGAACCGGCAAGCTGAACCCAAAGARCCCCTCATGACCCAGACCTTCAATCGCATCGTCATCGTGGGCGGGGGCACCGCAGGCTGGATGACCGCCGCCGCCATCGCTACCGGCCTGAAGGGGCGCTGCACGGTGGAGGTGGTGGAGTCCGAGGAGATCGGCATCATCGGCGTCGGCGAGGCGACCTTCCCGTCCATCCGCAACTACAACCGGCTGATCGGCGTCGACGAGGCCGAATTCCTGCGCGCCACGCACGGCACCTACAAGCTGGGGATCGAGTTCCGCGACTGGCGGGTGCAGGGCGAACGCTACTTCCACACCTTCGGCGACTTCGGCGAGATGCAGGGGCCGCACGCGCTGTGGGGCCAGTACCGGCGCCTGGCCGACCCGGCGCTCGGCGGGCTTGGCGAGCAATGCCTGCCCACCGTCATGGCCATGCAGGGGCGCTTCGTGCCGCCCGACGACGAGGGCCGCGCACCCTACAAGTACGCCTATCACTTCGATGCCACCCTCTATGCCGGCTTCCTGCGCCGCCTGGCCTTCGGCCGTGGCGCCCGCCGCACCGACGGGCGCATCGTCGGCGTCACGCGGCGCGCCGACGGCGGCGTTCACAGCCTCAGGCTGGCCGATGGCCGCGAGATCGAAGGCGACCTCTTCATCGACTGCTCCGGCTTCGGCTCGCTGCTGCTGGGCAAAACGCTGGAAGAACCCTTCGTCGACTTCAGCCGCTGGCTGCCGGTGGACAGCGCCTGGGCGTGCCCCTGCGAGCGCACCGGCACGGCGCTGACGCCCTACACCCGCGCGACCGCGCTCGAAGGCGGCTGGGCCTGGCGCATCCCGCTGCAAAGCCGCACCGGGCATGGCCATGTCTTCAGCAGCCGCCATATCGACGCCGACCGCGCCCGCGATCAGCTGCTGCAGCAGCTGGACGGCAAGCCCCTGGCCGAACCGCGGCTGCTGCGCTTCACCACCGGCCACCGCGAGCGCTTCTGGGTCCACAACGTCGTGGCGCTCGGCCTGTCTTCGGGCTTCCTCGAGCCGCTGGAATCGACCAGCATCTTCCTGATCCAGAGTGGCCTGGGCCACCTGATGGGCTTGTTAACGTCCGGTCAGCCGATCAGCGAGGGCGTGGTGGCCGGCTACAACGCGCGGGCCGTGCGCGAGTTCAGCCGCATCCGCGACTTCATCATCCTTCACTACTGCCTCACGGCGCGCCGCGACAGCGCGCTGTGGCGCGACATGGCGACGATGGAGCTGCCCGAGACGCTGGCCTTCAAGATCGACGCCTGGCGCCGCCTGGGCCTGCTGCACCTGCAGGGCGACGAGGGCTTTGACGAGCACAGCTGGCTGGCCATCCATGCCGGCATGCAGCACTGGCCCGAACGCACCGACCCGGTTCTGCAGGAAATGCCGCCCGACGAGGCGCGACAGGCCCTGCAGCAGCGCCGCCACGCCATCGCCGAGTCGGTTGCCCGGCTCCCCTCGCATGAGGCCTTCCTTGGCCAGGTGTTGGCGAGGGGCGGTGCATGAACGGCGCCCCGCCCCGCCGCCGTGCCGCCTGGCGCTGGCGGTGGCAGGCTCCCATCTATGCCCATGAACCCGTTTTAAGTTGCTGAAGTAGAAGACCATGAACCCGATACCACCCGAGGCCGGCAAGCCCACCACCGAAACCGGACAGCAGCAGCAATGGCGGCGGGGGGTCAACGGCTATGCGCTGACCATTGCGGTGATCGTCCATCTCATCCTKCTGGCGGCGGTGCTGATGTGGCGCACCCGCGTGCCGCCCCCAGAGAAGCCCCGCATCACGGATGTGAGCATCGT
>NZ_JBFUMO010000659.1:0-2973 GCF_054049355.1 Roseateles sp. P5_E11
AGAACAACCTGTATTCGCTCGGCAGCGCGCTGGCCGGCACCCAGGACATCGACACCTTCGTGGCGGTGACGGGCATTCCGCACGAGCTGGCCATGCTCTGCGAAGCGCTCGTCTCCGCCGGGATGGAGTTCGTGACCGACCCGGGGCCGCCGCCGACCTTCGCGATCAAGGCTTCGGACAAGGTGCTGAAGTTCGGCATCGAATGGCTCGACGCCATCGAGCCCGGTGTCGACCTGGGCGACGTGGTGCCCAGGTTCATGGCGCAGTTCCTTGAGCATCTGCTTTCGCCAGAGTCGCCCATGGCGCCGCATATCGAACCGCAAGCGCGGGAGGTCGCGAGCCGAATCGCGGGTTATTGGCGGCAAGAACTGGCCGGCGAGATCGTTGACGCCAAGGTCTGGCGAAGCGTGCGAAAGACGGCGTCCGAGGCCTCAGCCTCGCTGACCGACCCTTGGTGCTTCTCCCTGGGAGACGTCCTGGAGGCGTTGGCCTGGCCCGTGCGGGGGCTTGCAGGTGAGTTCGTCGCGATCTACCGATCGTTCGCGCTGGTTTGGACGGGCGTCGTTCAGCGGCCCTTCCTGGACGCCGAGGACCAGGAGAACCAGGTGCTGATGTTCAAGGGCTGGCGCCTTGTTGCACAGGTGAGCAAGGACAGCGATGACAGCGAAGAAGCCGTGCAACGGGCCCTCGAGGCGGCGCCGCTGGAGAAACGTGCGCTGATGTCCGTCGGCGATGCGCAAGTGCGCCAGCGGCTTCGTGAGGGCAAGTTGCGTGCTCAGGAAGCGACCGGCACCGTGGTGCGCCAGCAGATGGAAATGATGCTGGAACTCATCAAGCAGGCGTGAAGAGGACCATGAATCTGCACGACATTCCTTTGATCCCTCGCGCGCTGCTGTTCGGCAACCCGGTGCGAGGAGGCTGCCAGCTCAGMCCCTGCGGCAAGATGCTGGCGTTCATTGCACCCGTCGACGGCGTGATGAACATCTGGGTCTGCGACCTGGGCCAGGACCTGCAGGCGTCCCTTGATGCGGCCAAGCCCATCACTGCCGACCGCGGTCGCGGCATCTACCAGTACCTGTGGGCCTACGACGGCGTCCACCTGCTCTACCTGCAGGACAAGGACGGTGACGAGAACGAGCATGTGTTCGCGGTGCCTGTGGCCGGCGGCCAGACTCGCAACCTCACGCCCTTCCCCGGTGCCCGCGCGTCGTTGCAGCAGGCCAGCAAGAAGCAGCGTGGCGCCGTCTTGGTGACACTGAACCGGCGCGATCCACGGTTTGCCGACCTGTTCCGCCTGGACCTGGGAACCGGTGAGCTGACCCTGGTCGAGGAGAACCCCGGATTCCACGGGTTTGTCGCCGACGACGACTACCAGGTCCGGCTGGCGATGGGTCCCAACGAAATTGGCGGACATGACATCCTCAAGCCCGATGGCGACAAGTGGGTGGTCTGGCGATCCGTTGCAGCAGAGGAAGCGTCGAACACCTGGCCCCAGACGCTGAGCGCCGACGGCAAGACGCTCTACATGCTGGACAGCGGCGGCCGGGACACCGCAGCCTTGTTGCGCTACGACCTGGCCGGAGAAAGCAACGCTGGCGTCTTGATCGCCGAACACGCCAAGGCTGACGTGTCCGGCGTCTGGACCGACGTTGACACCCACGTCCCCCTGGCCTGGACCGTGACGTTCGAGCGGCGCGAAATCCATGTGTTGAGCGAGACGCTGCGGCCCGACGTCGAGTATCTCGACGCGCAGGGCATCGGCGAATGGTCCCTAGCCAGCCGCACGGAAGACGACCAGTCCTGGATCGTCTCGGCAGGGACCGACGTCAACCCGCGCAGCTTCTACCATTTCGACCGCAGGAAGAAGTCGCTGACCAAGCTGTACGACGCCAGGCCCGCCTTGGCCGGCGCGCACCTGGCGCGCATGCAGTCGACGACGGTGAAGAGCCGGGATGGGCTCGACCTGGTCTGCTACCTGACGCTGCCCGTCTTCGCGGACGAGCCACAGACGGCGCTCGCCAGTACCGAGCCGGTCCCCTTGGTGCTTGACGTGCACGGCGGCCCACATGCACGCGATGCCTGGGGCTACAACCCCGTGCACCAATGGCTGGCCAACCGGGGCTACGCCGTCCTCGCGGTCAACTTCCGAGGGTCGACGGGCTTTGGCAAGCGCTTCCTGTCCGCCGGCGATGGCCAGTGGGGCGCCAAGATGGACGACGACCTCATTGACGCCGTGCGCTGGGCCGTGAATCGTGGCATCGCCGATCCGCGGCGGATCTGCATCATGGGTGCCAGCTATGGCGGCTACGCTGCGCTGTGGGGCATGACGGCGCATCCCGATGTCTACGCCTGCGGCGTCGACATCGTGGGGCCGTCCAACCTGGCGACCCTTGCGGCTTCCATCCCGCCCTACTGGGAGGCCGCCAAGGCGCAGCTCTTCCGCATGATCGGCGATGCCGGGACGGAGGCAGGCCGCGCACTGATGAGTGATCGTTCGCCGGTCCACCGCGCCGGCCGGATCCGCAAGCCGCTGCTTATCGGCCAAGGGGCCAATGACCCGCGTGTGAAGCAGGCCGAGAGTGACCAGATGGTGGCCGCGATGAAGGCCAACAGCGTGCCGGTGACCTACGTCCTGTTCCCGGACGAAGGCCATGGCTTCCAACGGCCGGCGAACACCATCCAGTTCAACGCCATCACCGAGAAGTTCCTGGCCAAGTACCTCGGAGGGCGCTTCGAGCCCGTCGAGCCGGGCGAGGTTGACGGGAACACCGCGGTCCTGGTGGAGAACTCGCTGGAGTGATTCGCATAGCGTTTCGCGTGGCCTGTCCCGAGCTGGCTGGCCGTGCGGCTCCAATCCGAATGATTGAAAGGGACCGTCTGTGTATCGTTGGAGTTCGTCGTCGCCGCTGTACCGGCAAGTAGCTGACCATGTGGCGGCCAGCATTCTTGACAGCGGCGCGCAAGGAGTAACGC
>NZ_JBFUMO010000660.1:0-2969 GCF_054049355.1 Roseateles sp. P5_E11
GCCGCAGACGGTTTCCGGGGTTGACTTGCGGACAAGGGGGAAACCGCCCCGAGCCGTGCTGGTGTTCTGCAGCCCAACAAGGACGTTGGACGCGCAAAACCTGCGGATTCTAGCCGAAAGCGGTGGGAGCCCCAAACCGCGGCAGGTCAAGCGAGCGGACATGTGGACGTGGATGCTGGTTTCAAGAGCCAAAACCGCCCTGCCCTGCAAATGCGTGACTTCTATTCGTCAGCGCATGAAAGGCTCTTGAAGCGCTCTCACACCGCCACATCTCTGGGTCATCGGGTGCTGCTCCCGACCCTTCGAAGCAGCGTCAAACCGCCACGGAGTTTCACCATGTTCTATCTGACCCACCCCCGCCATGTCGCCCGCGTCCTGCGCCAGTTTGATGCGGAGGCCAATGCCACTCGCACCCCGGCCCTCGACGTCAGCGAGGACGACAAGGCCTAYCGCGTGACGGTCGACATGCCTGGCGTGGCCAAGGATGCCGTCAAGGTCCGCATCGAAGGCCGCCGCGTCAACATCGAGACCGCCACCGAAGAAGCGGCTGCGCCGACTGACGGTTCCCGCGTGCTGTACCGCGAGCGCCGCGCCGCCAGCTATGCCCGCAGCTTCTCGCTGCCGGCCGAGATCGACCAGGGCCAATCCGAAGCCCGCTTCGAGAACGGCGTGCTGACGCTGAATCTGGTCAAGCGCGTTGCCGAAAACGGCGGCCAGCTGACGGTCAACTAAGCCGCAGTCAGGTCCCAGCGCGGGCGTACTGCAAAGCCGCCATCGTGGCTGGGATTGGCCATGCCGCGCTGCACCCGCAGCGCGGCGGCCATCGCGATCATGGCGCCGTTGTCGGTGCACAGAGACAACTCGGGGTAGTGCACGCGCACGCCTCGTTTGGCGCAAGCGGCGTTCAATTGCTCGCGCAGCTTGGCGTTGGCGCCAACACCACCGGCGACGACGAGGCGCTTGAGCCCGGTCATCTTCAAGGCCAGCAGCGACTTCTTCACCAGCACCTCGACGATGGCCGCCTGTGTGGAGGCGGCCAAGTCGGCGCGTGTCTGGTCACATGGCGAATCGCCAATCTTCTTGACTTGCGTCAACACCGCCGTCTTCAGGCCGGCAAAGCTGAAATCCGGCTTGCCGCTGTGCAGCAGCGGACGCGGTAGCGCGAAAGCCTCCGGGTTACCGAATTCGGCCATGCGTGCTAGGTGCGGGCCGCCGGGGTAAGKCAGGCCGAGCAGCTTGGCACTCTTGTCGAAGGCCTCGCCGGCCGCGTCGTCGATGGTCTCGCCGAGGATCTCGTAGCTGCCCACGCCGTCCACGCGCATCAGTTGCGTGTGGCCGCCGCTGACCAGCAGCGCGACAAAGGGAAACTCCGGCGGGTCTGTCGACAGGAAGGGCGACAGCAGATGCCCTTCCAGGTGATGGATGGGCAGCGCCGGCACATCGAGCGCAGCGGCCAGCGACACCGCCACGCCGGCGCCCACCAGCAACGCCCCCGCGAGGCCGGGGCCCTGCGTGTAGGCGATCAGATCGACGTCCTGCAGCGCCAAGCCGGCCTGGGACAGAACCTCGCGCGTCAGCGGCAGCACGCGGCGCACATGATCTCGCGAGGCCAACTCGGGCACGACGCCGCCGTAGGCCTGGTGCATCGTGATCTGGCTGTGCAGCGCCTGCGCCATCAGCCGCGGCGGCGCATCGCCATCGATCTCGACAAGCGCAACCCCGGTCTCGTCGCAGGACGACTCGAACCCGAGGATGCGCTGCACGGAGGTCACTTGCCTTCCTTGGCGTGGTTGATCGAGTACTTGGGAATCTCGACCGTCACATCCTGCTGGCGCAACAGCGCCTGGCAGGACAAGCGCGAGTCGGGCTCCAGCCCCCAGGCGCGGTCGAGCATGTCCTCTTCGTCTTCTTCCATCTCGCTCAACGAACGGCCGCCTTCGCGCACGATGACGTGGCAGGTCGTGCAGGCGCAGACTTGGTCGCAGGCGTGCTCGATGTGGATGTCGTTGGCCAGCAGGGCTTCGCAGATCGACGTGCCGGGCGTAGCGGTGATGCTGGCGCCGTCGGGGCAATACTCGGCGTGGGGAAGGATCTTGATGACGGGCATGTCAGTTCTCAAATCTGGTTGACGGCACGGCCGGTCAGCGCGCGGGCGATGGAGCGGTTCATGCGCTCGGCGGCAAAGCCTTCGGTCGCCTCGGCCAGCGCCTTGACGGCGGCGTCGATGGCGTCGGCATCGCCGTCCATCTTGGCCAGGTCCTTCAACCGCGCCTCCAGAGCGTCGCGTTCCGCCGCCGGCAGCAGGTCGCCATCGGCGGCCAGGGCGCTGCGCGTCGCGAGGACCATGCGCTCGGCCTCGACCTTGGCCTCGCGCAGCTTGCGCGCCGCCATGTCGCCCTCGGCGCTGGCAAAACCATCCTTCAGCATGTTGGCAATCTCGTCGTCGCCGAGGCCGTAGCTGGGCTTGACGGTGATGGCCGCCTGCACGCCCGAGGTCAGCTCCTCAGCCGATACGTTCAGCAATCCGTCGGCATCGACCTGGAAGCTGACGCGGATGCGCGCCGCGCCGGCCACCATGGGCGGGATGCCGCGCAGCTCGAAGCGCGCCAGCGACCGGCATTCGCTGACCAACTCGCGCTCGCCCTGCACAACGTGAATGGCGAGCGCCGTCTGGCCGTCCTTGAAGGTCGTGAAGTCCTGCGCCTTGGCGACGGGGATGGTCGAGTTGCGCTCGATGACTCGCTCAGTCAGACCGCCCATGGTTTCAAGACCCAGCGACAGCGGGATCACGTCCAGCAGCAGGATCTCGCCATCGGCCGCGTTCCYGGCGAGCTGGTTGGCCTGGATGGCGGCACCCAGCRCGACGACCTCGTCGGGATTCAGGTTGGTCAGCACTTCGCGGCCGAACAGCTCGCCCACCGCATGGCGCACGATGGGCATGCGCGTGGAGCCGCCGACCATCACGGTGC
>NZ_JBFUMO010000661.1:0-2961 GCF_054049355.1 Roseateles sp. P5_E11
CACCTTGAGCCGCGCCGCGAGATGGGTGTCATCCGCTTTCGCATAGACGGCGTGCTGCACACGGTCTACCAGCTGCCACCGACGGTGATGGGCGCAATGACCTCGCGCATCAAGCTGCTCGGCCGCATGGACGTCGTCGAGAAGCGCCGCCCATTGGATGGCCGCATCAAGACGCGCAACCCAGCCGGCGACGAAGTCGAAATGCGGCTGTCGACGCTGMCGACCGCCTTCGGCGAGAAGATGGTCATGCGCATCTTCGACCCCGAGACCGCCGTCAAGGATCTGTCGTCCCTGGGCTTCGGCCAGCACGACTCCGACCGCTGGGAGAGCCTGGTCAAGCAGCCCCACGGCATCATCCTGGTGACCGGCCCGACCGGCAGCGGCAAGACGACGACGCTGTACTCGACGCTCAAGCGCCTGGCGACCGAAGAGGTCAATGTCTGCACCATCGAAGACCCCATCGAGATGATCGAGCCGGCCTTCAACCAGACCCAGGTGCAGAACGTGCTGGATCTCGGTTTCGCCGAAGGCCTGCGCGCGTTGATGCGCCAGGATCCGGACATCATCATGGTCGGCGAGATTCGCGACCTGGAGACGGCCGAGATGGCCATCCAGGCCGCGTTGACGGGTCACCTCGTCTTTAGCACCTTGCATACCAACGACTCGGTATCGGCAATCACGCGGCTGATGGACCTGGGCGTGCCGAGCTATCTGATCAGCGCCACCGTCATTGGTGTGCTGGCCCAGCGGCTGGTGCGCACCCTGTGCCCGCACTGCAAGCAGCCCGACCCCATGGTCACGCGGGAGAACCTCAATGAGCTGGTGCGGCACTGGCGCCTGGGTGGAGGCGTCAAGCCTTTCAAGCCGGTGGGCTGCCTGGAATGTCGCAATACGGGTTTTCGCGGCCGTGCTGGCCTTTACGAACTGTTGACCGTTTCAGAAGGCGTCAAGGCCTCGGTCGCTGACCTGGCCGCGCTGCGTCGTCAGGCCATGCAGGAGGGCCTGCGCCCACTGCGCTTGGCCGGCGCGATGAAGGTGGCGGAAGGGGTGACGACGGTGGAGGAGGTGTTGCGCAGCACGCCGTCCTGGGAAGGCTAGTCTCTCTTGTCTTACGTGTAATCCACAGTCGGGCAGCGTCGACCCGACTGCCAGAATCACCGGCAAGAGAACGCGCGCCCGCGGCGCGCCGGAGGCGACAAGCAATGAAGATCAAAAGCCAGCGGGACTTCTGGTCCGGGCTGATGTTCCTGGTGGTGGGCGTGGCGTTCGCATGGGGCTCGACGGAATACTCCTTCGGCACCTCGGCCCGACCAGGCCCGGGTTATTTCCCCTTCGGCCTGGGCATCCTGCTGGCCTTGCTGGGCGGCCTCGTGCTTTTCAAGGCGTTGACGCTGGAATCAGAAGGCGGCGATCCCATCGGCGCCATTGCCTGGCGCCCTTTGCTCATCATCGTCGCCGCCATCGCCGTCTTCGGCGTCGCGCTGCCTCGCCTGGGGCTGGCCTGCACGCTGCCGTTGCTCATCACGTTGTCCGCCTTGGCCGGCAATGAGTTCCACTGGCGTGATGTGTTGATCAGCAGTGTCGTGCTGACGGTCGGCAGTTGGGCGCTGTTCATCCTTGGCCTGAAGCTGACCATCCCGCTCTGGCCCATCTACATCACGGGCTGAGGGCACCATGGACCTGCTGAACAATCTGGGTCTTGGGTTCCATACGGCGCTGACGCTGCAGAACCTGATGTACTGCTTCTTCGGGTCGGTGCTGGGAACGCTTATTGGCGTGCTGCCCGGTCTGGGGCCCGTCGCGACCATCGCGATGCTGCTGCCGTCCATCTACACGCTGGACGCCACACCTGCCCTGATCATGCTGGCCGGTATCTATTACGGCGCTCAATACGGAGGCTCGACGACGGCCATCCTGATCAATGTGCCGGGTGAGTCCAGCTCCGTCGTGACGGCCATCGACGGCTATCAGATGGCCCGGCGCGGCCGTGCCGGTGCGGCGCTCGCGGCCGCCGGCCTGGGCAGCTTCTTCGCCGGCTGCGTGGGCACCATCATCATCGCGGCCTTCGCGCCGCCGCTGACCGAGCTGGCCTTCAAGTTCGGCTCGGCCGAGTATTTCTCACTGATGGTGCTCGGCCTGGTCGGCGCGGTTGTGCTCGCGTCGGGATCGCTCATCAAGGCCATTGCAATGATCGTGCTTGGCCTGCTGCTCGGGCAGATCAACACCGACGTCATCACCGGCACGGCGCGCTTCTCCTTCGATGTTCCTGAATTGACTGACGGCATTGGCTTCGTGGTCATCGCCATGGGCGTGTTCGGCTTCGGAGAAATCATCGCCAATCTGGGTCAGCCCGAAGAACATCGCGAGGTCTTCACCAAGGAGGTGAAAGGCCTGTGGCCGACGAAGGAAGACTTCAAGGAGGCCTGGCCTTCGGTGCTGCGGGGCACGGCCCTCGGCGCGGTGCTGGGAGTGTTGCCCGGTGGCGGCGCGCTGCTGGCCTCTTTCGCGTCCTACACCTTGGAGAAGAAGGTCGTCCGCAATCCTCGTGTGCCCTTCGGCAAAGGCGCTATCCAAGGCGTCGCCGGTCCAGAAAGCGCCAACAACGCCGGTGCGCAGACCTCTTTCATCCCGATGCTCACGCTTGGCATCCCGCCAAATGCTGTGATGGCGCTGATGGTGGGTGCCATGACCATCAAGGGCATTCAGCCGGGGCCTCAGGTCATGACGAGCAACCCGGAGCTGTTCTGGGGGTTGATCGCATCGATGTGGATCGGCAATCTGATGCTGATCGTGCTCAACCTGCCTCTGATCGGCATTTGGATCAAGTTGCTGACAGTGCCCTACCGGTTTCTCTTTCCGGCCATCGTCGTCTTTTGCTGCATTGGCACCTACTCGCTGAACAACAACAGCTTTGACGTCTATATGACTGCGGCGTTTGCGCTGCTGGGCTACGTCTTCTAC
>NZ_JBFUMO010000662.1:0-2948 GCF_054049355.1 Roseateles sp. P5_E11
CCGTCGACCTGCTGAACGCCGGCCAGTCCGTCGTGCTGGACTTCCAGGCCAACACCAGGGCTGGTCGGGCCTGGTTCAGCGCCCTGCTCGCGCAGACCCAGGCCGAGCATGTGCTGCACTTCCTCGAGACGCCAGATCCAGTCTGCCTGCAGCGCATCGCCAAGCGCAACATCGAGCGTCCGGAAGGTTCGCATGCCTTGACGGAGACCGAGTTCGTCCACATCTCCTCGTACTTCGAGGCGCCGCAAGCAACGGAAGGATTCAATGTTCGTGTTGAGCGGGACGAGCACGATCCGGGCGAGCTTCCACCCACCCATCCCGGCATGGGGAGCTGAGCGGTGAGGGGCCGTTCGAGCTTGTGGTCCACGGTTTGCCTGGGCCTGTGGCTGTCGCAGGGCAGCGCCTGGGGTCAACAGGTCTGGAAGTGCGATGAGGCCGGACAGGTGCGCTACGCCGATCGACCCTGTTCAGGGGCCAGCGAACCTTTGTCGGCGCGAAGTCTGCAGCCGAATGTGGCCGACGGATTGCGGCCCGGCGCAGCTCGCGCGGCGGTGGCGCCTGCCATCGAGCCGGCCTCGGCCCCCGTGGGTCGAGCTGCCAATGTCTGTCCCGGCGACAGCGAGATCCGCGCCATGGAAACCCGCGGCAACTCGACAACCTTCGGTGACGAGGAGCGTCAGTTCATGCAGGATGAAGTGCGCCGAGCCCGACAGTGCCGCACGGGCCGTGGACGCTACACCGAGGCCGACTGGGCGATCAGTCGTGAGGCGCAGGCCGCCCAGACCCGCCTCAGTGCCCGCGAGCGCCGCGAGGCCAGGTCGCGCGCCGAGGCGATGCATGCGGCGGCCGATGCCGACGAGGAGGACCGCATCGCCCGTCAACAGATGGCCGAGGACCGCCTGCGGCTCSCCCGTCAGAACCTACGCCGGAACCAGCGAGCCGCTGAGGCACCATCCAAATAGCGCCGAAGAGCTCTGCGGCTCAATCGCAACCCGACGGCTTGCTGACGCGCTCTGCGGAGGCTGGGTGGCGTTCCAGGGCGGCACCGACGCGTGTTGGCCGGGGCGCAAAGTTCCCACCGCAATTGGGGCATCGAGATCCCAGCCGCTGGGTCGCGCAGTCCGTGCAGAAGGTGCACTCGAAGCTGCAGATCATGGCGTCTCTGCTCTCAGCAGGGAGGTCCCGGTCACAGCACTCGCAATTGGGTCTGAGGTTGAGCATGGCGATGTCGGAGTGAAGGATTGCGATGCAGCGTCCACGACGCTCGGAAACCCGAGCATTTAGACGACAACCGCATTCGATCACGCGAGCCGCCGCAGTCGATGTCAAACACCGTCGGACTCGTTTCAGTTGCAATCCGCACCCCCTGGGCGCGCGCAGTGATCGATTCCATGATGGGCAACACAGGACCTCCAACCGACGTTGCGACGAGATGACACCTCATGGACAGAGACATCGAATTCGCCCGCGCTGCGGTGTCACTGAGGTTTCCCAACGGCGGCGAACTCAAGATCGGCGGCAACTATGTTCCCGTCGTCCGCCACGGCGAGGCGATCTACGTGAGCGGCCAGATTCCCCGGGTCGGCGACACGATCGCGGTGACCGGCCGCGCGGGGTCAGACGTCACGGTGGCGCAGGCGCAGTGGGCGGCGAAGATCTGCATCCTCAGGGCGCTCTCGCTGCTGAAGGCCTCGCTGGGATCTCTGAGCCAGGTCCAGTCCGTGATGCGGATGACCGTGATCATCCAATGCGCCCAGGACTTCACGCAGCACAGCGAGGTCGCCGACGGTGCCTCCGAGCTGCTGTACGCCGTGATGGGGCCGGTTGGCGTCCATACACGGACCTCCCTCGGTACTTACGGACTGCTCAAGAACGCCACCGTCGAGGTTGATCTCATTGCGGCGTCGATCGTTCCGGTTGGCGCCCGCGATAGCCAGGCGCAGCCCTGAAACCGGCCAAACGACGCGTAATCGCACACGCTGACGCATCTCCCGAATCACTCAACGTCGCTGGTCCCCCATGAAGACAACGCGCTATTTCCATGTCGATGTTTTCGCCACCGCGCCCCTGACCGGGAACAGCCTGACCGTGTTCCTGGAAACTGAGCGATGGAGCGCCGACCGCATGCTCGAACTCCCACGGGAGATGAAGCACTTCGAGTCCATCTTCCTGTCCGAGGTCACGCCAGTCGGCGCCCGCGCCCGCGTGTTCACCGTGGAGGAGGAGTTGCCCTTCGCCGGACATCCCGTGCTCGGCGCTGCCGCCGTGCTGCATCGCGTCCATGCACCAACACAGAACTCGGCATCTTGGACCTTGAGGCTGCCATCTGGCGATGTCCCTGTCCGCACGGAACAGCGTGATGGCCACTTCCTCGCGGAGATGAACCAGGGGCGGGCCGAAATCCGGGATGAACCGGATCCGGAGTTGCTGCGACCGATTCTTGCGGCGCTCGGCTTGTCATCACGAGATCTGACTCCAGCGCTTGGTGCGCGTGTGATCTCCACAGGGCTCGCGTACCTGGTGCTCCCAGTCACGCGCGAAGCCCTAGCTCGCGCGTCGGTTTTGGGCGCCGAGCTCGAGGCTCTGCTAGCTGCCGTGGGCGCCAAGTTCGTCCTCGTGCTCGATGTCGACCGCCCTGAGATCCGAACATGGGACAACCTGGGCCGCGTGGAGGACGTGGCGACAGGCAGTGCCGCAGGTCCTGCCGCCGCCTTCCTATTCCACCGGCGCCTAGTCGACCCCCTGCTGCCGCTGGAGATCGCACAGGGGCGCTTCGCCAATCGACCCAGCAGACTCCACGTACGCCTGGACGGCACCGGAGCACTCCACGTCAGCGGCGAAGTCTGGCCGGTTGCACAAGGCTGGCTCGAATAGTGGGTCGGCCGGAGCCGTGTGATTTTCACGCCAAGCTGGCTTAGGTCCATGAGCACACCAAAGAAAATCTGAAC
>NZ_JBFUMO010000663.1:0-2935 GCF_054049355.1 Roseateles sp. P5_E11
GCCCTCCACGACCCTGCCACCTGGCCCGCGCCGCATCCATGACCGCCGCCGCGGCTGGCGCCGTCTGCGCCGCGTCGGCCTGGCCGCGCTGGCCGGCCTGGGGGGCGGCCTGGTTACCGCCTGGGGGCTCGCCGCCGATGCACTGCCGCCTCTGCTGCGCATTCCCCAGCCCGCTGCGGCCATGCCAGCGCAGGACCTGCTGGTGCCCATGCTGCTGGCGGCTCTGGGCCTGCTGACGCTATGGCGGCTGAGCGCCTGGGTGCTGCCGCTGGTCATGGCGGGCTTGCTGCTGGGCGCCGGGCTGCCCTTGCTGGCGCGCTCGCCCGCGGATCCGGCAGCAGCACTGGACCTGCTGATCTCGGCACCCGTGCTCACGGCGCTGGCCCTGCCCCTGCTCGCGATCGCTTTGAATCGCACGCTGATGCGCCGGCTGCGCCTGACGGGCCGGCTCACTGGTCGCCGCGAAGTCCTTCTTTTCGGCCTGCTGGGTGGACTGGCCGCACCGGTACTGGCTGGCCTGTTCGCACTGGCAGCCTCGATGGCCGCGGGACTGACCCGAAGCGGCGCGCTTGGTGGCGCGCTGGAACTCGCGGCCGCCTGGGGCTTTGGGCTGCTCTGCGCCGGTACCTGCCTGCAGGCCAGCACCCAACGCCCGCGCCGCGGCGGCCGCTGGGYCGCCCGCATGCTGGCCACAGCGGCCGTTCTTGCCCAGGCGGCCCTGATCTGGCTACCGGAGGCCGGCGCCGCGCTGCTGTTGCCACATCTGCTCCTCTGTCTGCATGCCCTGCAAGCCTCGCCTCGCGCCAATGCCATGCTGGGTGCCGGCCTGCTGGGTCTGTGGGCACTCAGCGCGCCGCCGGCCCTGCTCTCCTATGCCTTGGGCGCTGGCTTCGCCTTGCTGCCCCTGGTCCTTATCGCGCTGAGCCACCACCAGTTGCGCGACCGGGACGGCTGGCGCAGCGCCCTGGATGCCCAGGGCCTGGCCCTGGCCGAGTGGCGCCTGCCCGAGGGTCGCCGCCATGCGTCGGCGCGCTGGCAGGCCCTGACGACGCCCGTCGACGGCACCGCAGCCGGCACTGCGCCGCTGGACTGGGTACGCCTGGCTCACCCGCGCGACCGCGAACCGGTGCGCCGTGCGCTGCGCGAGCTGCTGGCCGACCCGCAGCTCAACCAACTGGGTGTGTCGCTGCGGCTGGCGGCCGACGGCGGCGACTGGCGCTGGCATGAGCTGCAGGCCCATGTCCCGCTGCGCGACCGCCAGGGCCGCGCGCGTGGCCTCATCGCAACGCTGGCGGATGTCAGCTGGCGCCACACGGCCGAGGAACGCGAGCGCATGTCGGCCACCCTCTTCCAGCAGGCCAGCGAGGGTCTGGCTGTCATCGACACGCAGTGGCGCGTCGTCGAGGTCAACTCAGCCTATTGCGACATCCTGCATGCACCGCGCGAGGCTCTCGTCGGCCGGCCGGCCACACCGCTGAGCATCGCCAATCTGCAGCGCAGTGGCCACGAGACCGCCGAGCTGCAGACAGCGCTGAATGATGGCCTGTCATGGAGCGGCCAGTTGCAGGCCGAGCTTGAGGACGGCGGCCGACACGTCTTCTCGGCCAAACTCAGCCCCGTGCCGGAGCCCGACGGCGTCAGCCCGAGGTGGCGGCTGCTCAGCCTGACCGACCTCGGCGAGAGCCTGCGCCAGCAGGACCTGCTGCGCCGCAGCCTGCGCTTTGACGTCGCCACCGGCCTGCCCAACCGCGACGAGTTCATGCGGCGGCTGCAGCTGGCCCTGGTCGCGGCCAACCGCGACGGCTTCAGGCTCATTGTCGGCCTCATCGACCTCGACGACTTCGCCCGCGTCAACGCGGAGCACGGCCAGCTTGTCGCGGATTCCGTGCTGCTTCAACTCAGTGGCCGATTGCAAGCCACATTGCGCGGCTCGCGTGGCGCCGCGCCAGATACCGCCGACCAGCTGGCCCGGCTGCATGGCGACGAGTTCGCCGTGCTGATGCGCGTGCAGACGCCCGAAGAGGCCCAGCGCGCCGCCGACCGCCTGCTGGCGGTGCTGTCCACGCCGGTCGCCATCCGCGAGAACCGTGTCGGCAACGGCCTGGCCATTGAAATCGGCGCCAGCATGGGCGCCACCCTCTATCCCCAGGACGACGCCGACCCGGAAACGCTGCTGCGCCACGCCGGCCACGCCCTCTACCGCGCCAAGCATGCAGGCCGCGGCGGCATCCAGTTCCATGACCCGACGCTGGACCAGCGCGATGAGGCCGGCATGATYGCCGTCGCGCGACTCCAACGCGCCCTGGACAGCAATGAACTGCTGCTGCACTACCAGCCGCAGATCGATCTGCGCAGCGGCCAGGTCATGGGTGTGGAAGCCCTGCTGCGCTGGCAGCACCCCGAGCGCGGCCTGCTCGCACCGGCGCATTTCCTGCCGCTGGTCGAGGCGACCGGCCTGGCCGTGCAGATCGGCGACTGGGTCATCGAGCAGGCCCTGGCGCAGGCGATGGCCTGGCTGCGCGCCGGTGTCAACGATGGCAAGGGTCTGCCGGTCAGCGTCAACGTCGGCGCCCGCCAGCTGCGCCGCCACGACTTCCCGCAGCGCCTGCAGGAACTCATCCAGCGCCAGTCGCCTGAGGTCGCCCATCTGCTGCACCTGGACGTGCTGGAGTCCGACGCACTGGTCGAGACGGTCGCCACCCAAGCCCTCATCCAGCGCTGCCTGAGCCTGGGCATTGGCATCGCGCTGGACGACTTCGGCGCCGGCTACTCGCGGCTCAGTTCACTCAAGCGTCTGCCTGTGGACACCCTCAAACTCGACCGTAGCTATGTGCAGGGCATGCTGGGCGATGCCCAGGACCTGTCGCTCGTCGAGAGCGTCATCGGCTTGGCGCGCAATATCGGTTGTGCCGTGCTGGCCAAGGGTGTCGAGAGC
>NZ_JBFUMO010000664.1:0-2917 GCF_054049355.1 Roseateles sp. P5_E11
CCTCGGCGCGGGAGACAGGTTCGCCCGAAAAGTAATTCTGGCTGATGCCCTTCAACAAGCCGATGTCATCCAGGGGCATCACATTGGGGCGCATCAAGTGAAAAATCAAGAACATCTCGGCCGTCCACCGGCCGATGCCACGAATGGCAACGAGCTCTTCGATGATGGCTTCGTCGTCCATCTGCGCCCATTGGCGCACATGAACCTGGCCAGTGTCGAAATGTTCCGCCAGGTCGCGCAGGTATTCGACCTTGCGGGCGGACAGGCCGGCAGCGCGCTGCTCATCCACACCCAGGCCCAGCACGGCGGTCGGCTGGAATTTGGTCATCAGCGCGATCCAGCGGTTCCAGACCGATTGGGCGGCCTTGACCGAGATCTGCTGGCCGACGATGGAGCGGGCCAGCGTCGCGAAGGCGTCGCCGCGGCTCTGCAACCGCGCCTCGCCGAACTKCGGGATGAGCTTCTTCATGACCCGGTCGCGCTTGACCAGGTGCTTGCAGGCCTCGTCCCAATAGGCCGGGATCACTTCGGGCGGCATCAGCTCTTCACCCAGGTCGTGCCGTCGGCACCGTCCTTCAGCATGATGCCCTTGGCCGTCAACTCGGCGCGGATCGCGTCGGCACCCGCAAAGTCCTTGGCGGCCTTGGCGGCAGCGCGGGCCGCGATGCGCGCCTCGATCCAGGCCGCGTCGTCAATGCCCGAGCCGCCCTGCAGATAGGCGCGCGGCTCCTGCTGCAGGACGCCGAGCACGCCGGCCAGCGCCTTCAGCAAGCCGGCACGCTGGGGTGAGCGATCACGGTTGACTTCGTTGACGAGGTCAAACAGCACGGCGATGGCACCGGGCGTGCCGAAGTCCTCGTCCATCGCCGTCTTGAAGGCAGCGGCGCTGGGCTCGCTCCAGTCGACGGCGACTTCGGACGGCGGCACGGCGTCCAACGCCGTGTACAGGCGCGTCAGCGCGGCTCGGGCGTCTTCGAGGTGGGCATCGCTGAAGTTGAACGGCCGGCGATAGTGGGTGCGCAGCATGAAGAAGCGCAGCGTCTCGCCGTCGAACTTCTGCAGCACGTCGCGGATGGTGAAGAAGTTGCCCAGGCTCTTGGACATCTTTTCGCCATCGACGTTCAGGAAGCCGTTGTGCAGCCAGTAGCGCGCGAAGGGGTAGCCCGCACCCTCGCTCTGGGCGATCTCGTTCTCGTGGTGAGGGAACTGCAGATCGGTGCCACCACCGTGGATGTCAAAGCTTTCGCCGAGCAGCGCGCAGCTCATTGCCGAGCACTCGATGTGCCAACCCGGGCGGCCCTCGCCGAAGGGAGCTGCCCACTTGGCGTCCGCCGGCTCCTCGGCCTTGGCGGCCTTCCAGAGCACAAAGTCCAGCGGGTCCAGCTTGCCGTCGTCCACGGCCACGCGTTCGCCGGCGCGCAGGTCATCGATGCTCTTGCCGCTGAGCTTGCCGTAGCCTTCGAACTTGCGCACCGCGTAGTTCACGTCGCCAGTATCAGAACGGTAGGCCAGGCCACGCTCTTCCAGGCGCTCGATCAGCGACAGCATCTGCGGCACGTACTCGGTCGCGCGCGGTTCGTGGTCCGGGCGCAGCAGGCCGACAGCTGCAAAGTCCTCGTGCATCGCCGCGCTCATCTCTTCGGTGAGCTGGCGGATGGTGATGCCGCGCTCGACGGCACGCTTGATGATCTTGTCGTCGATGTCGGTGATGTTGCGCACATAGGTGACGCCGTAACCACTGGCACGCAGCCAGCGGTAGATGACGTCGAACGCCATGTTCATGCGCAGATGCCCCATGTGGCAGAGGTCGTAGACCGTGATGCCGCAAACGTACATGCGCACTTGGCCAGGCACGAGCGGTTGGAAGTCTTCGAGATCTCGGCTGAGGGAGTTGTGAACGCGCAGGGACATGAAAAACGAGGGCAGCAGCCACCAACAAGAAGCCCCGCACCGGGTCCGCCCAGGCGGGGCTCATAGAATGAATTCAGTATAGCGGCCGACCCTGACGCCGCCCCCCGCTACAACCCTCATGCGCCTGCCCTTCCCCACCCTCGCGTTGCCCTGCCTGCTGATCCTGGCGCTGGCAACCACGCCGGTTCGCGCCGACGACCTTGCCAGCGCCCAGCGGCTTTGGCTGGCCGGCCAGAAGAGCCAGGCCGTCGAGCAGGTCGAGCAGGCCCTGACCCGTCAACCTGATGATCTGCAACTGCGCTTCGCACTGGGTGTCATGCGCATGGAACTTGGCGAGCCTGCCAAGGCGACGGCCATCTTCACCCGCCTCACGCAGGACTTCCCCGACCTGGCCGACCCCTACAACAATCTCGCCGTACTGCACGCGGCCGCCGGCGAACTCGACGAAGCCAAGGCCGCGCTGGAGCAGGCCCTGCGCCTGCATCCCGACCATGCCCAGGCCCAGGAAAATCTGGGCGATGTGTTGGTACGCCTGGCTCTGCGCGCCTACCAGCGTGCCCAGAAGTCGGCCCTGATGCCCAGCGACACGCTGGCCGGCAAGATCAACCGCACGCTGGCCCTGACCCGCGAATTGCGCACCCGCTAACCACTCGCCTCCCATGACAAAAATCCTTCCTCTCCTTCTCGCCGGCCTGCTGGCCACGCTGGGCGCCGAGGCCCAGACCGTCAAGCTGCAGACCACCGAAGGCGACATCCGCATCGAACTGAACGCCCAGAAGGCGCCCAAGTCGGTCGCCAACTTCCTGCAATATGTGAAGGCCGGCCACTACAACGGCACGGTCTTCCACCGCGTCATGGCAACCTTCATGATCCAGGGCGGCGGTTACGACGCCAAGCTGAACCAGAAGCCGACCAAGCCGCCCATCCCGCTGGAGTCACACAACGGCCTGACCAATGTGCGCGGCAGCATCGCCATGGCGCGCACCAACGACCCGAACTCGGCGAC
>NZ_JBFUMO010000665.1:0-2912 GCF_054049355.1 Roseateles sp. P5_E11
GCCTGACCAAGCTGGACAAGCTGCAGTTCTCCACCAAGGAGGAGTCGCAGGCCGAGTCCTTCCGCAAGATGCTGCTGGCCATGGCACGCGACCTGCGCGTCATCCTCATCAAGCTGGCCGACCGCCTGCACAACATGCGCACCATGGGTGCGATGGCGCCGCACAAGGCCCGCCGCATCGCGCGCGAGACCTTCGACATCTATGCGCCCATCGCCCACCGCCTCGGCCTGAACCAGACCTTCCGCGAGCTGCAGGACCTGTCCTTCCAGTATTTCCACCCCTGGCGCTATGCGGCGCTCAGCAAGGCCGTGGGCAAGGCGCGCGGCAACCGGCGCGACCTGGTGTCGCGCATCGAGGCCGAGATCCGCGCCGCCTTTGCCAAGGCCAGCCTGCGCGTGGAGGTGCAGGGGCGCGAGAAAACGGTCCATTCCATCTACAAGAAGATGCGCGAAAAGGGCGGCCTGTCCTTTGCCCAGGTGAGCGATATTTTTGGCTTTCGCATCCTGACCGAGGAGCCGCTGCAGTGCTACACGGCCCTGGGCGTGCTGCACCAGCTCTACAAGCCGCAAGCCGGTCGTTTCAAGGACTACATCGCCACGCCCAAGGACAACGGCTACCAGTCCCTGCACACGACGCTGATGGGGCCGCTGGCCACGCCGCTGGAGTTCCAGCTGCGCACCGAGGGCATGCACCAGATCGCCGAGCAGGGCGTGGCGGCGCACTGGATCTACAAGAGCCGCGGCAAACAGGCGTCGGCGCTGGTGGCCCAGCAGGCCAATGCGCGCTGGCTGCAAAGCCTCATCGACATCCAGGATGAAACGCGCGACGCCAACGAGTTCCTCGAGCACGTCAAGATCGACCTCTTCCCGGACGCGATCTACGTCTTCACGCCCAAGTCCAAGATCATGGCGTTACCGAAGGGCGCGACGCCGGTGGACTTCGCCTACGCCATCCACTCCGACGTCGGCGACCATTGCGTCGCGGCCCAGGTCAATGGCGAGGCCGTGCCGCTGCGCGCCGAGCTGCGCAGCGGCGACATCGTCGAGATCATCACCGCCCCGGGCGCCAGCCCCAACCCGGCCTGGCTGAGCTTCGTGCGCACCGGCCGGGCCCGCTCCAAGATCCGCCACTACCTGAAGGACCTGGAGCAGGAGGAGTCCCGCGAACTGGGCGAGAAGATGCTGGCCCAGGCGATGCGCGTGGAAGGCCTCGGGCTGCCCAGCCTGGAGCTGGACGACCCGGCTGCGCCGATCTGGCATGAGCTGGCCGGCTGGGCCGGCAGCGCAAACACCGAGCAGCTCCTCGTCGACATTGGCGCGGGCCGCAAGATTGCCACCATCATTGCCAAGAAGCTGGCCCGACTGATGGCCGAGCAGGGGCAAAAGCCCGATGCGCTGGCGCTGACGCTCGGCCGCTTCGCTGAGGCGCCGTCCAACCAGGGCAGCGTGACCATCGACGGCAACGAGGGCGCTTCCGTGCAGCTGGCCAGCTGCTGCCGCCCCATCCCCGGCGACGAAGTACGCGGCTACCTCGGGCGCGGCGAAGGACTTATCGTGCACACCTGCGAATGCGCCATCGGCCGCCGCCTCTTCCAGCGCGACAGCGAGCACTGGATCCAGGTCGAATGGGCCGAGGAGCTGGGCCGCAGCTTCGAGGCCGGCATCGCGCTGCTGATGGCCAACGGCAAGGGCGTGCTCGCCCAGGTGGCCCAGGCGGTGGCCCAGGCCGAGGCCGACATCACCCACATCTCGATGAGCGACGAGGCGCAATTGCGCGAAACGGCCGAGATGACGCTGCTCATCGCCGTACGCGACCGTCTGCACCTGGCCGACGTGCTGCGCGTGCTGCGCCGCACCGCGCCCGTGCAGCGGGTCTGGCGCGTCAAGCCGTAGGAAACGCGCCGAGGGCGTTGCGGCCAATCACGGCCGTGACTGTTTCTATTCGCTTCCTCGGGTTAACCAGTGTTTCTGGGCCCGGTATTTCTTTTCGGGATAGCAAACGAGACAAAACGAATTTCTCCGAGTTACGGCGGCTGCTTAAGGTCGCGCCGCGGCCCGGGAAGACGGTGCAAAAGCGCCTCTATCCGACCCGCAGCGACCCGACCCACAACAAGCCCGGGATCCCACCGGAGCGCGGAGAAGACACGTGAACAAGTTCAACAAGCCTGCGGTGGCAACCGCCGTTTCCATGGCCCTGGCCCTGATGGCCCAGCAATCCGCCCTCGCCCAGCAAAGCGGCGACGGCGCCAAGCCCGAAGACGCCAAGCCGGCGGCGCGCAAGCCAGGCGCCCCGGTGCAGGAACTTGAAACCGTGCTGGTGGTCGGCACGCGCCAGTCGCAGCAGTCCAGCATCAACCGCAAGAAGCATGCGGCCACGGCCCAGGACTCCATCGTGGCCGAGGACGTGGGCGCCTTTCCTGACCGCAATATCGGCGAGGCCATCTCGCGCATCGCCGGCGTGGCGCTGGA
This sequence comes from Roseateles sp. P5_E11, assembly GCF_054049355.1. Lineage (NCBI taxonomy): Bacteria > Pseudomonadati > Pseudomonadota > Betaproteobacteria > Burkholderiales > Sphaerotilaceae > Roseateles > Roseateles sp. P5_E11. Next base: position 2,469 of record NZ_JBFUMO010000665.1, read on the forward strand.
CCGCGGCGACTTCGGCGAAGGTGTGAACGTATCCATCCGCGGCAACGGCCCCGAGCTGACCCGCGTCGAAATGGACGGCATGGCCGTGCGTTCGGGCGCCGGCACCGACCTGCTGGGCGGTGGCGACGGCCGCGGCACCGAGTTCCGCGAGCTGTCTTCCGACCTCATCAAGAGCGTCGACGTCATCAAGGGCTCCACGGCCGCGATGACGGAAGGTTCGCTTGGCGGCGGCATCATCATCACGACCCGCACGGGCCTGGACTTCGACAAGCCCTTCTACTCGTTCCGCGCCGCCGCCACGCAGAGCGACCTGAACAAGCAGAACACGCCCAACTTCAACCTGGTGCTGGCCGACAAGTTCCTGGACAAGCGCTTGGGGGTAATCGTCAACCTGAACAAGTCGCGCTACAAGAGCGAGCAGCATGGCGTCACACAGGGCGGCAG
>NZ_JBFUMO010000666.1:0-2907 GCF_054049355.1 Roseateles sp. P5_E11
GCGCTGTGCATGCCGCGCTCCCCTCCCTCACCGGCTCGCGCCGGCGCCGCCTGTGGGAGCTGGGCAGCCATGCCCACTGCCCCGTCATCGGCGTCTGCGTGCCGCTGGAACGCGTGCGCATCCTGGCCAGGAAGCTACTGGTGCTGCAGGGCGACGAGGACGACTACACGCTGCATTGCAGCCTCGTCACTGCAGCCGCGCGCCGCAACGCGGTGTCCGAGTCGTTGCAAAAGGATCTGGAGCAGCGCTTCGCGCTCGACGTGCGCAACGCCGCCCAGGCCAAATGCCGCGAAAGCCTGATGAGCTGGTGGCGCAACCGCGCCGTCCAGGGCGAAATTGCCGGCGCGCTGTGGGCCACGCTGACGCACGCACGGTGCGACGAATGGCTGGAGATGCGCGTGCTGGGCCAGGTGCACATGCTGCAGCACCAGGTCGGCGCCGCGCAGCGCATGGACTTGGCTGCCCACCGTGAGCTGTCTGCCGAACATCAGGCGCTGGCGCGCGATTACGCCGAGGTGCAGCAGCGCGTGACTGGTTGGAGCCTGGAGCGCGCCCGCGAGCAGCAGGCCTGGGAGCAGGAGCGCATGCAGTTCCGCGCCACGCAGATCAGCCTGCAGACCCAACTCGCCCAGGCGCAGGGGCAACTGCAGCATTGGCAGGCCGCGCGCCCCGATCTGCCCGAACGCGAGGCCCTGCGCGAGCGCCTGGCCGAACAGTTGGAGCGCAACCTGGCGCTGCAACGCGAGGTCAACCGACTCGCGTCGCGCACACCGACGGTGGCGGATGCCGCAGAACCCGCCGCCGCATGGGCCGAACAAGAGGTCCGCGTTGAGACCGTGAAGCTGGAGCACCGGGTCGTGCTCTGCGTCGGTGGCCGCAGCGGCAGCGTGCCCCAGTACCGTCAGGCCGTGGAAGGCTGTGGCGCGCAGTTCCTGCACCATGACGGCGGCAGCGAGCACAAGCCAGCCCAGCTGGAGCCCCAGCTCGCCGCGGCCGATCTCGTCATCTGCCAGACGGGTTGCATCAGCCATGACGCCTACTGGCGCGTGAAGGACCATTGCAAGCGGCACGGCAAGCGTTGCGTCTTCGTCGAGACGCCCAGCCGCAGCGCGTTTGAGCGCGCGCTGGCCCTGGCGGCGGCCGAAGAAGGGGCAAATACGGCGGTCTGAGGGGAAGCCCCCAGCGGGCGGGCAAACTGCCTGCCGCAAACTGCAATTGTTTGCAGCCGGAGACTGTCATGCCCCCCGTCGCCTCTCCCCACCAGCTCGCGCGCCGCGCCATCGCCCTCGTCCTGGCCGGTGGCCGCGGCTCGCGGCTCAAGCAGTTGACCGATTCGCGCGCCAAGCCGGCCGTCTACTTCGGCGGCAAGTTCCGCATCATCGATTTCGCGCTGAGCAACTGTGTCAACAGCGGCATCCGTCGCATCGGCGTCGTCACGCAGTACAAAAGCCATTCGCTGCTGCGCCACATCCAGCGTGGCTGGAGCTTCCTGCGCGCCGAGCTCAACGAGACGGTCGACCTGATGCCGGCCCAGCAGCGCACCGACGATGAGAGCTGGTACCGCGGCACGGCCGATGCGGTATTCCAGAATCTGGACATCGTGCAGAGCACCGGCGCCGACTACATCGTCGTGCTGGCGGGCGACCACATCTACAAGATGGACTACTCCAGCATGCTGGTGGACCATGTCGCCACAGGGGCGGGTTGCACCGTTGGCTGCATCGAGGTGCCCAAGGGCGAGGCGAGTGCCTTCGGCGTGATGGCCGTGGACGACGAGCGTCGCATCACGGCCTTCAAGGAAAAGCCCGCCGACCCGCCCTGCATCCCGGGCCGCGATGGCGTCTGCCTGGCCAGCATGGGCATCTACATCTTCAACGCCGACTACCTGTACCGGCTTCTGGCCGAAGACCTGGCCGACCCCACCTCCAGCCATGACTTTGGCAAGGACGTGATTCCCAAGGTCGTTGCCGAGAACCGCGCCGTGGCTCACCCCTTCGGCATGAGCTGCATCATGAATCCCAACGGTGCCACGCCCTACTGGCGCGACGTCGGCACGCTGGACGCCTTCTGGGCCGCCAACCTCGACCTGGCCTCCATCAGCCCCGAGCTCGACATCTACGACACCGACTGGCCGATCTGGACCTACCAGCGCCAGCTGCCTCCGGCCAAGTTCATCCCCGACCACAACGGCATGCACGGCATGACGGTCAACACCATCGTCAGCGCGGGCTGCATCGTGTCGGGCTCGCATGTCGTGCAGTCGGTGCTGTTCAACAACGTGCGCATCCGCTCCTTCTGCAACATCCACCAGTGCGTGCTGCTGCCCGGCGTCGAGATCGGGCGGCATTGCCGGCTGACCAAGGTCATCGTCGATCGCGGTTGCGAGATCCCCGATGGCCTCGTCGTCGGCGAGGACGCGGTGCTGGACGCCGAACGCTTCGAGCGCACGGAAAACGGCGTCGTGCTGATCACCAAGCAGATGCTGGCCAGGCTGTGACCAGAGTTCTGCAGGTCAGCGCGGAACTCTTCCCGCTGCTGAAGACGGGCGGCCTGGCCGACGTGGCTGGTGCGCTGCCTGCGGCGTTGGCCGCTGCAGGCGCGGAGCCGCGCCTGCTGGTGCCGGGTTTCCCGGCCATCCGCGATTCGTTGACCCTGGAATGCGCCGTCGTTCCCGTCGCACTACCGTGGAGCGAGGGCAGGGCAGCGCTGCTGCGCGGGCGGCTGCCGGGCTTCGACATGCCCGTCTATGTACTGGACGCTCCTGGTCTTTTCGACCGGCCCGGCAACCCTTACGCGGATGAGAGCGGCGTCGCATACGCGGACAACCACCGTCGCTTCGCGCTGCTGGGCCTGGCGGCTGCCCGTCTTGCCGAGGGCGTGGATGCCGCCTGGCGTCCGCAGATCGTG
>NZ_JBFUMO010000667.1:0-2883 GCF_054049355.1 Roseateles sp. P5_E11
GCCTGCCGCTGGGCGCGGCCGCGCTGGCCGGCACCAGCTATCCACTGGACCGCGAGCGCGTCGCGAAGACGCTGGGCATGGAGGGCGTGTGCCAGAACAGCCTGGATGCGGTGAGCGACCGTGACTTCGCGATCGAGTTCTCGTCGGCCGCCACGCTGGTGATGCTGCACATCTCGCGGCTGTCCGAGGAGCTGATCCTGTGGATGAGCCAGAACTTCGGCTTCATCGCCCTGCCCGACGCCTTCTGCACCGGCTCGTCGATCATGCCGCAGAAGAAGAACCCCGACGTGCCCGAACTGGCGCGCGGCAAGACGGGCCGCGTTGTCGGCCACCTCGTCGGCCTCGTCACGCTGATGAAGGGCCAGCCCCTGGCCTACAACAAGGACAACCAGGARGACAAGGARCCSYTGTTCGACACGGTCGACACCCTGAAGGACACGCTGCGCATCTTTGCCGACATGCTGGCAGGCCTGACCGTCAAGCCCGAAGCCATGCGCGCCGCGGCGCTGAAGGGCCATGCGACCGCGACCGACCTGGCCGACTACCTCGTCAAGAAGGGCGTGGCCTTCCGCGATGCGCACGAGGTGGTCGCCCATGCCGTCAAGACGGCGACGGCCAAGGGCGTGGACCTGGCCGCGCTGTCGCTGGACGAGCTGAAGGCCTTCGACGCGCGCATCGAAGCCGATGTGTTCGAGGTGCTGTCGCTGGAAGGTTCGCTGAACGCGCGCAATGTGCTCGGTGGCACCGCGCCGGCCCAGGTGCGCGCCCAGGTGGCCCGCCACCGCGCGCGGCTGGTTTGAGCTGGCTCAACACGCCCTTGTCGCGCCTCACTAGCATCCCCGCATGACTACGCTTGCCTGGACCGACAAACTGGTCCTGAACCAGCCTACGCTGGACACGACCCACGAAGAGTTCGTCGGCCTGCTGAACGCCTTCGGCGCCGCACTGGACGCCGGCATCGACGCCCTGCCCGCCTACCACGCGCTGTTGGCTCACACCGAGGCTCACTTCGCGATGGAGGAGGACTGGATGGCGCGCTGCGGCTTCGAGGCGCAGAACTGCCATGCCAGCCAGCACGCCATGGTGCTGAACGTGATGCGCGAGGCGCTGCGCTATGCCAATGAGCTGGACGACCGCGAACCGCTGAACATCCTGCGCACGGAGCTGGCCGGCTGGTTCCCGCAGCATGCCGAGATGATGGATGCGGCCCTGGTCTTCACGATGGCGCAGCGCGGCTTCGATCCGGCAACAGGGGAATGCCGCGAAGCCGCCGAAGCGGCCGCGAGCCATAGCTGTGGCTCGGGCGGCTGCGCCTGAGGGGGCCTGGGCGGCTGTGGGAGTGGCCCGCGTTGGGCCTGGCCGCGGCGCAGGCAAGGCGCGAGGACGACGTGGGCTCGCGCCCACGAGGATCGAGCAACGCAGCCTGCGTCGCGGCCAGGCGCAACCCGAAGGGCTGAAACGAGTTGCGCATCCTGATTCGCTGACAGCGTCCAAGCGTTGGCCGCAACTCGTCTCAGCGCGGGCTGCTACCGCGGCTGCCCAGGCTCCCTTTACTTCTTCAGATAGTCGAAAAACGCCTGCGAATTGGACTCGCGGCCGAGGAAGTCCTTGACCAGCTCGGGCGCCGGCTTCTGCGCGCCCTGGCCCAGCACCAGGTCGCGGTAGCGCTTGCCGACTTCGGGGCTCAGCTTGTCGGCCGTAAACGCCGTGCGCAGGTCCATGGCGACCACCAGGCTCCACAAATAGCCGTAGTACCCGGCGCCATAGCTGCCGGCGATATGGGCAAAGCCGGCCGGGAACATCGTGCCCTGCACGTGGCCCAGCGGCGTGGCGCCTTCCATCTTGGCCCACAGCGGCATGGGTTCGGGCTTGGCTTGCTGGTGCAGCGTGATGTCGTAGCTGGCATACAGATGCTGGCGGCCGAACTGGCCACCCTTGCCGTAGTGCTTGGCGGCCTCGGCCTGGTCCACCATCGCGTCCGGCACGGGCTTGCAGGTCGGGCAGACCTCCTGCATCAGCTTCAGCACCTTCTTGTCATAGACCCAGTCCTCCAGCATCTGCKACGGCGCCTCGACGAAGTCATGCATGACGCTGGTGCCCGCAGTAGCCGCATAGCGCGTGTTGGACAGGTTCACATGCACCGCATGGCCCAGCTCGTGCAGCAGGGTCTCGACCTCGTCCAGCGTCAGGCCGTTGCGGTCGAAGTTGACGACGAGCGCCGCCACCGGCGTGCGGCCAATGCGCGTCGCGCTGCCGCGCAGCGGCCAGACGGCCGCGTGGTTGTACTTGCCGTCGCGCGGGTAGAGGTCGACGTAGAGCTGCGCGATGGGCTTGCCCGAAGCGGCGTCGCTGACGACATAGGTCTGGGCCTCGTCCTGCCAGAGCTTGTTGTCGATGCGCTGGTACTTCACGCCCATCAATTTCTCGATGATGTGCATCGAGAACTCCAGGCTGGCCTGGGGCGGGAAGTAGGGGCGGAAGGCGTTCTGATCGACGCTGAACTTCTGCAGCTTGACGCGCTCGCTGTAGAAGGTGGCGTCCCAGCGCTCGACCTTGGTCTGCTCCAGCGAAGTGCCCAGGTGCTTGGCCTTGTCAGCACGCAGCTCCTGCAGCTCCGTGTTCTCACGCGCGTTGACGGCGCCGGTCACGGAATCGAGGAAGCGCGTCGCCGTCGCGCCATCCTTGGCCATCTGGCGGCGCAGGTTGAAATCGACATAGTTGTCGAAGCCGAACAGCTTGGCGTACTCGCCGCGCAGCGTGACAATCTGCGTCAGCAGGTCGAGGTTGCCCTGGCCGCCCTCGTTGACCTTGGCCAGCCACATGCGCTGGCGCGCCTCGCCGCTCTCGGCGCTGCGCATGACCGGCACGTAGCTCGGGTAGTCC
>NZ_JBFUMO010000668.1:0-2883 GCF_054049355.1 Roseateles sp. P5_E11
TCGGTTATCCGGCACCAATCTGCGTGAGATATTTCGTGATTGCTGAATCTCCGATGCAAATCCGAGCAATCAGTGTCGGCGTAGCCCAACTCTAGCCAGATGAGCTCCCAGGAAGTCGATTTGTTCAGGTGGTAAGTCATGGTCCCGTCGAAATCGAGGAACACAGCCTTGGTCGGGAACACCGAGCGAGATTTCGAAACACTACTCTTGGCGTGAATCGAGCCTTTGTTATGCGAGTAGTAGACGATGAATTGAGACAAGAATTCGTCTGGAAGCCCAGAGCGAATATTCCCCACAGAGCAACTAAGTGCGTTCGCCAAACGCGACGCTTCATCAAAGGAGACGCGAACGAAGTCGTCCGAACTGAGCCGTTTAACTCTGAGTGCCGCGTCCTCAATCCGTATTACCAGCCCCTGCTTCAGGTTCGATCGTTTGGAAATTTGCTGTTGAGACAGCCCTTGCTTATGCCTCAAGTAGAAAAACTTGTACGGATTGATCGCTACCTCTTGTTTAAGCCTAAGCGAGTGCTTTCGTTCGTTCTCTAGGTATCTGTTGAATAAGCCAGACCATTGCTTGCGGAGAATTCGTTTGATGTCACCGTGAGAGTTGTATTTAAAGATATAGCGAGTCGAGTTGTCTCGGTGAAGCAGGTCAATGAATTTCGCGATCTTTGGATTATCGATGTGCGTGAAAACGAAGTTGCCAGGCCGATTTTGCTTGGTGTACGAGACGTATTCGTCATGAGTACTCTGGTTGATGAACACAAAGACAGGGATTCCATGATCCAGAGCTACTTTGTATTCATTGCTCGTGATCGAATACATCTTCTCTTCCGATGCGCCGAGACTTGGACGTCTTTCTGAGGTGCTTCCGTAGTTGTTCTTAATAACAAGGATCAACATTGAGCACTCTGGAATCGCTGCGTAGCATGATTCCTCTAGGTGCTTGCTTGGCTCGAAAGCAATGTCTCCGAATTCGAACGCCACCGGTTCGAAGTCCATGTCGGAGATGAATTCGCTTAGCTCTTCCCTGGTTTGCTGCAGGTCGCGAAAAGTTGAGCTGATAAAAACTTTAGGGCGCGGCATGGCTATCCTCCAAAGTACGAGTTGTTAACTCTGTTTCGGCGCAGTTTTGCACAAGAGCTTTGCACTCTAATGGTGTATCACCGCCGACCCCGTAGCGGTTTGCGCTTCATGGTGGTTCTCACAATGTAGGGACGACCTAGCGCCAGCACCAGTCCGGGTTCACCCTTCCTCGATGCACAGACTGCGCCGTTGCGCTTTTGTTGCGCAGTCTCGTTATGGCGCACTCTTGGGAGTGCCATTGTTGCGTGCTGTTCCAGGCAGACGGCTTGATGCACGGTGTGATCATGGCCTCCATCGTGCTCGATCAAGGCCGTCAGGCGTGAGCGATGTTTCGAGAAGCGCCCTGCAGATTGGAAGTTCCTTCTCAGTCCCATTAAGAACGTACCCCGGCAAGCGGGGCCGCTTATGTCAAACATTGAGTGACCGTTTCGAGGCATGCCAAAATCAAGTGATTGGCCGGTAACTCAGGGTCGCTTGCGTGATTGCGCTGACCCCGTGCGAGTACCCGCTTTGGGCACATTCCTGACCATCATCATCGGGTCGGCGGCAGCTTCGTGCCCGTTGCCGTCGTCCACGTCGCGAATCCTGGTGCTCTAAAGCGGCCGCTCAGATGACGAGCTCGACTTCAATTCCACGACGATGCTGGGAAACGCGAGTTGGGCTGCGTGGCGTTTCGCCACGAGGGCCTTACACAGGGACACTTATAAGCCAATTGACTCCGAAGTAGCCAATGGATTGTCCCTTCTGAGGCATTCTGTCAATTTGCCTTTGCGTTCCTCGGTGCGGACTTACCAGGTCGTTCGGATCTTGCGGTATTGATATCTACAACGATGTTGCCCGCCCCGACTTYCATCGAATCGGGAGAAGGCGGTTGGGTCACTCCCTGGGTCTTTCCACCTCCCGATGGCAGCGTGCCCCCGCTCGGTTCAACCTCTCGCAGTCTGCACGCCAACGTGCAGCTATCCTTTGTTGATACCCACCGACAGCCTTCAGGCGTCGTCGCTTGCTGTTGCGCAGTTGAGGGGCATTTTTCAGAGGCGTCAGCGTTACTGAATGGCAATAGCATGAGGAAGGACACGATGGCTTTAAACATTATGGTCTCACAGTCATAACGAGTTGAGGATGCAGGCCGTCATATTCTTTTCATCTACGGTTTTATCTATACAAAGCTGAACGGTCGCCTTTTTCAACACTGATGGAGTTGCTGGTGAGCGTGACGTCCCCGCATATCCTGGAATCCCGGCGGTCTCATATGGATTGGCGAKAAGCCCGCCGGCTCCGGCTAATAGCGATCCAAGGACGAAAACGGCTACGCCTGTAGAAGCAATTTTTAGGTTCCAAGCGACCGTCTTAGCTTCACCGCCGGCTTCAATGCCGCCTTGATCCACGCCAAAGACGATGAACAGCAGACCAACGCTCGCGATGGCAAATCCGACATGCATTACGGCGATTTTCATTCGCTGTTTGTTTATCAGTGCTCGAAAGCTGTTTGATTCAACAAGTGCTAAAGAAAACAACGCATAGTCGTTTGCGCTGTTAAATCCTTGAGTGGGTGCCGGCATTGCCTTGCTAAGCAATTCAACCTGAATGCTTGACCCCATTTCGTTATCGAGATTGCTAATGGCTTCATGCGCTTGATAAAGCAATACTGTGGGTGCGACTAGGCCAAGGATTAAAATCAAAACTAGGCGAGCTAGGCGAACCCATCGAATTACACGCATCAAAGCTTCCCCCATTAATCTTCTTAGGCTAGCACCATCGGCCCCTTGTCGCCTCATCAATAGGTGGTACTCAGCAC
>NZ_JBFUMO010000669.1:0-2866 GCF_054049355.1 Roseateles sp. P5_E11
CTGCATCGCCGCCTCGTAGGCTTGCGGGTAGTCGTGGGCGAAGGCCAGCTCCTCGGCCAGCAGGCCCTGGACGTCAGCCGCGTTGGCGGCCATGCCGGGTGTCGCGGTGAAGACGGCGATGGCCTTGCGTATCCAATCGAGGCCGCCGGGCCGCCCCAGCCGGTTCAGGGCAATGCCCTTGTTGACCCAGCAGATCCAAAGTGACTCCTTGTCGCCGCTGCGCTCCACGAGGGGCATGGCCTCCTCGGCAAAGCTCAGCGCGGCGCGGTAGTCCTTCTTCTGCAGGGCGACGTCGGCCAGGTTGGTCGCTGCGACGGCGAGGTTGTAGTTCCTCAATTCGTCCCGCGCGGTGGCCCGGGCCTTGAGCAGCGCTTCATGCTGTTCGTCGGGGCGCCCGAGCAGGCCGAGAAAATAACCCTTGCGCAGGTAGTAGCTGGACAGAGCGGAGCGATCCCCTGCGGCCTCAGAGACGTCGATGGCCCGTTGCACCGTGCGCAACGCTTCGTCGACGCGACCGGAACGCGAATGCACGAGGGCCATGTAAGTCAGCGCCTGCGCGAACTCGTAGACGGCGTCGGGGCGCTCATCGAGGATGCGCAAGGCCTGCGTCAACAGCTCCGTGGCCTCGGGCAGCCGGCCGACGCCAAACGTGGCGATGCCGGCAAGCCGCCAGATGTCCGCCGCGATCAGTCGCGCGTCGGCATTCGCTGCGTCCCTCGCCAGCGCTGGCAGCTGGGGGGCGATGCTCTGGTAGCGCTTGAGCACGTCGTCGTGGCGGTGCGCATCCACCAGCGCCATCATCTCCAACCGGTCGAAATGCAGCCGTTCCTGCTCGTCGCGAGCTTCCCGCCGGCCGATGCCGGCCTGGGCGACGGCCTCCTCCGTCCGGTCCAGGCGGTCCAGGTCGCGCACCAGGCGCGTACGCAGCCAGCGGCGATCCTCGGGCGCCAACCCGGCTGCTGCGAGCGCCTGTTGGGCCAGTTCGATCGAAGCGGCAGGCCGCCGGCGGTCGTCCGAGGCGATCCTGGCCTTCAGCTCGGCGATGTCCAGGGCGGGCGCCCGGGCGCCGGGAGCGGAGGCCGCACTTGTCGCCGCAGCCGCCTGAGCCTGGCCGGCGACCGGCGTGCCGAAGGCTGCGCATCCGGCCAACAGGGCGGCCGCCAGCCGCGCAGCGGGTCGCATGGCAGTCCTTCCGATGCGAGACCGGTCCGTTCGAATATTTCTTTGCGCCATAGTCGGCGAATGCGCGCCCTCGATGCCGGGGCAGCTCCGCTGGCCAAGTCTATGGTGGTCTCCGCTGCCGCGCACCGCTGCCGTTGCCTTTGGAAAAACGGATGCGTGCAGCTTTCCTCGCTCGGGGTGCTCCTGAGCTACCAGTTGCCGATGCTCGGGTTCACATAGCTGAACTCGTTGGGCACGCCGGTATCGAAGTTGGTGTACGAGAAGGACATGCTCATCTCCAGCGATGACACCTGGTGCCACCAGCCCAGCGGCAGGAAGAGGGTGTCGCCGGGCTCCAGCACCGTCTCCAGCACGACGGCCTCGCGCAGCCGCGGGTAGCGGGCGTAGTCGGGGGCATCCAGGTCGATGGGGCTGTAGACGCCCATGCGGTTGTAGAGCGCCGGCGTCTGCAGCGGCGACACGAAGCGCCAGCGTTTGCGGCCGACCACCTGGGTGTGGAAGAGCATCAGCGTGTCGTGATGCAGTGGCGTGCGCGTGCCCGCCGGGCCGAACCAGAAGGAGGCGGCCGTGTGCAGCAGCGCCGGATCGCAGATGGGCGGCATGCGGCCGATGTCCTGCAGCAGCGGCATGAACTCGGGCCGGCGCAGCATCTCGTCGTTGGCCGTCAGGTAATGGTCGTTGGTGGCGCCGCCGCTGACGACGAGATCGACGAACTGCGACACCTTCATGCGCTGGCGCAGCTTCTCCTTGTTCTGCTCGAACAGGGTGTCGGTGTTGCGGCCCACCTGCACGTCGACCTCCAGATGGCCGAAGCGCTGGCTCAGGTCGGCCGGCGACCAGCGGCGCATGGCCGGCCAGTCCTCGGCGATGTCCGTCAGCACGACGGGCCGGCAGCCGTAGACATAGCGTGCCAGGAACTCCTCGCGGCCCACGCCGCGGCGCTTCTCGACGACGGCGTAGTTGGGGTCCTGCTGCCAGACTTTCTGCAGATTGCCGCAGACCGACTCCAGCTTGCGCAGCATCTGCTGGTGGCGGCGAGCGGCCTGGAAGACCGGGTCCTGGTCGATCTGGCCGATGGCGGCGGCGGCGGTCTCGGTGTCCTGGCCGGCCGTGACCATGGTGTCCAGCATGGAGGCGGGCGCGCAGTCCCAGAGCCGGTTGTCGGCCAGCCATTGCAGCCAGTCGGGCGTCAGGTCGAGCAGGGCTGCCGGCCGGGGCCGGGGCGGAGGCTTGATCGGAGAAAGCGTCATGGCGGCAAGGGTGGAAGCGGGCCAGCGAGCGGCATTGTGGGCCTGCTGCAACTGGTATTGCCGGGCGGAAGTTAGGGGCCCGCCCTGCCTTCACGACGGGGACCACCTCTGGCGGCCGGCTGGTACGCGGCAGCTGTCGCGATCATGGCTTCAACCAGCGCTGCAGTTGATCCAGCACGGCGGCGTCAGTCTGCAGGCCCAGATGGCCCAGACCGGTGAAGAGGGCGGTGTCGGTGAAGGCGAGGCGGCGCGCCGGTGAGCGGTGCTGGCCCAGCGCACTGGCCACAGGCACCAGGCCGTCGCCGAGCCAGCGAGCGGGTGAGCCGCTGGCGGACTTGGACGTGGTGGCTGCCACGGCGTAGCAGGCCACGCCCTCGGGCAGCGGCAAGGCACTGGCCTTGCCGGCATCCGCTTCAAGCAGGCTGGCATGGCGC
>NZ_JBFUMO010000670.1:0-2846 GCF_054049355.1 Roseateles sp. P5_E11
GCTTGCGGATGGCTTCGAAGTGGTTCTTGGCGATGCGGCCGCAACCTGCGAGCGCGAAGCGGATCTTGCGATCGACGATGGGGGGAGCGAACGAATTCATATGGAAACCGGAAAACTACAGAGCGAGGGCGTTTTGCCCTCGAAGAGCATGAGCAAGCCCGAGCGGAGCGCTCAGGCAGTCGGGCGCGACTGACGTATCAAGGTCGTGGCGGTGTGGACGCAAACGGCCAGCAAACCAAGCCCGAAGCCTAGGATCATCAGGATGCTGCGCTTTGGTTTGGATTTGCGCTCAGGAACCTGGGCCGTGTCGATGACCTGCAACTGGCCGCCATCGCGGCTTTCGTCCACGCGCGCGAGTTCGTACTGGCGGGCGATCAAATCGAACAGCGATTCTTGATACTTGAACTCGCGATAGGCGCCGACGTATCCCCCGCCTGAAGATTGCACCACCTGCGCGGCGCGGGTCAATTCGTCGCGCAAGCGGTTCACGGCGGCCGTCTGCTGCTGAATTTCCGGCGTGTGYTCGGCCAGACTGCTGCTCAGCATCTGCAGCTTGACCTCGGCGCTCGTCAGTTCGGCGCGGAGCTTTGCCAGAGCTTCGACGGCGGCCTTGGGTTCAGCCTTGATGGTTTCCGTCGAAACGCCGCTACCTTGCAAGGCCGCCTGCGCGGCATCGAGCTTGGCTCGCACCTGCTTGAGTTGACCTTCAAAGAAGGCCCGGCGCTGTTGAGCTTCGGTCAGCGTCAATCCGGCGGTGAGTCGACGAATCTCCTCGACGTAGCCATTGGCAATGTCGGCTGCGCGCTTGGGATCATGGTCATCGAACTCGAGCGTGATGACGCCGTCCTTCTTGCCCAGATTGATTCGAGTGCGGTCCATCAGCTTCAGCCGCGCATCGTGGGCCAGCTTTTCTTCGTAGACCGTCTTGAGGTCAAAGCGCTCCAGGATTCCGTCCGCAACGGTGCGGCTTTGCGCAAAGGCGACGTACTGGTCGCCCGTATTGCGCACGGCACCGGACAGACCGGCCAGTGCCCCTAGGGAAGCAAGCGCGCCGGCCGCGGCGGCTTGTTGCTGCTGGGGTGGCATGAAGCTGGTGCGAGCCGTGAATGTCGGTTTGATGAGATRGCTGACGCCCAGCGCCAGTACGGCGGCGCCCAGCGGAACGATCGCGAGCAGCCGCCAGCGAACGCCTAGCGCCGAGGCAAAGTCGGACAGGGTCAGAGATGGCTCGGAAGGCGAAATCGCGGCGTTGTTCGAAAGCATCGACAAGTCTGGCCCGTTTAATTCTTGAGAGTCTTCAATGCAGCTGCGCCCAGACCGAACTGGTACAGGATCTGCGTCCATTCCTTGGCTTCCTGGCTGAAGCTCGTGCGCGTCAGGTCCTCGGGCACGAAGACGGTGTCACCCGGCAAGGCGGCGAGTGTCGAGAAGCCAGAGCCCATGGAGATCCAGCCCGAGGACTGCTGTTTGGCGCTGACCACGCTGCCGTTGGCGCGGATCACGAAGGTGCTTGACGTGTCGGCGCCGCGGGTTGGGCCGCCAGCCAGGCGCAGCATGTCTTCAATGCTCGCATCCGGGCGGAACACGAAACTGCCACCATTGAAGACGCTGCCGAATACGCCAACGGTGGTTGGCCTGGCAGGCACGGTAAGGCGGTCGCCGTCTTCGACCATCAAGTCTGGCAGGCGTGCGGCGTTGGGTGCGGTTTGCAGCACGATGCGGCCGGTCGGCTTGACGGCGCGCAGTCGGTCTATGAGTCGATTGGAGCTCTGCACTCGCGCGCCCTGCGCGTTCGCTTCATCGGCTGTCAGCGCCTTCTGACTCACTTGAACGCGAGCAAACTCGGTTTCGAGGTCCCGCAGTGCGCGTTCATACTGAGTTTGCTGCGTGATGCGCACGCTTTCCCGGTTGAATTCGGCGCCGTAGACAAAGGCGCCTGGCGTCAGGCCACCGGCGGCATTGACGGCGTCCGTCAGGCTGCTTCCGGGCGGGAGGATGTATTCCCCTGGGCGCTGGACTTCGCCCTCAATTCGCACCCGCTTGTTCTGGCGGTGCTGGGGCAACAAGGCGGCAGTCGCGTTGAAGGCGCGCACCAGGTCGCCGCTCTTGAGCGTTGCGCGCAGTTGTTGCGGCAGGGTCAACTCGGTGATGCGAGCATCGTTGCGCGTATCCAGGCTTTCAACGGCCAGGCGCGACCGGTCGGCTACCGCATTGAAGCCCGCGCCCATCCGCAACAGGTCGTCAATGGTCTCGCTCGGCTTGAGTTCGAAGATGCCAGGGCGGTTGACGCTGCCAATCAGTGCGACTTGCTGCCCAACAGGCCCGATATGGACGACGTCCTCCGACTGCAGCACGCGATCCGCCGTTTTGTCGCCGCGCAGGAGCAGGTCGTACAGGTCGAACTGGCTGACCAGCTTGCCGCCGCGGCGCAATTCGATCTGACGCAGGCTGCCAGCTGCGGAAGGCCCGCCTGCCTGGATCAGCGCATTGACGATGGTTGACAGGCTGCTGACTGCATAGGCGCCGGGCTTGAGCGTGAACCCCGTGACATAGACGCGGATGCTGCGCAGCCTGCCCAGCGAGGTGCTGAGCCGGTAGTTCTTGAACACCTGGCTCACCCGCTGGTCGATGGCTRTATTCAGGTCGCCATAGCGCAGGCCCGCCACCATGACCGGTCCGACCCGCGGAATGGTGATGCGTCCGTTCCGGTCGACGGTCAGGCGCAGGTCGGCCTCGACAGCGCCCCAAAGGTTGACCAGCAGCTCATCGCCCACGCTGACGACATAGTCGCCGGGAATCTGGCTGGAACCTTCGCCTGGCGTGCCGACGCGCGGGCTCAGCAGCTC
>NZ_JBFUMO010000671.1:0-2844 GCF_054049355.1 Roseateles sp. P5_E11
GCGCCTGAAGTGCCTCACCGTTGCCGACGACTTCAGCCACGAGGCCGTGGACATCGCGGTGGACTACGGCATCAGTGGCCAGTACGTGGTCCGGCTGCTGGATCAGGCTGCGCGGTTCCGCGGCTACCCAGCCGCCGTAAGAACAGACAACGGGCCGGAGTTCACCAGCAGGCCCTTCATCGCATGGGCGCAAAGCCACGCCATCCGACACATCCTGATCGAGCCTGGTCGCCCCATGCAGAACGGCTACATCGAGAGCTTCAATGGCCGGTTCCGGGACGAATGCCTGAACGAGCATTGGTTCGAGACATTGAAGCAGGCCCGGATTGAGATCRCCGCCTGGCGGCGCGACTACAACGAGGTCCGTCCGCACAGCAGCATCGGACGAATACCRCCGGCGCAATTTGCTGAGCGGCACCGCAGCAACGCGGCCGCTCCTGCCCAGCACGCCGGACCCATCAACACAGAGATCCAGTAACCTTCAACCAGGACTCCGACCTATTCATTGGCACGGCGGTTGGGGGCAGGTCAAGAGAGCAAAACGAGAAAGCGGCCCCGGGCTACGCCCGAGGCCTGAACCGCTGTCCGCGGCCTGCTCAGGGAGGAAAAGCAGGGGCTTGCGCCGGCACGAACTGTAGTTGCGCATTCGCTCGCACGCTATCCATGCATACACCTGCCCCTACCAGCTTTGTACGGCGCCGTGTGATGACGCAAGGGCGGCAAGGGGCGATGATCAACAGCGTTGCATCTTCAATGGCAATCAGCCTACTTGGATCCTATGACTGACCACTTCCAAGACGAGACCGTCATGCGAGTTTCCTCAGTAGAGGACGACGCCGCATATCGCGCTTTTTCTGCACGTTCCTCTGAGGGAATAAGCCTCGTTCCAAATCATGAGGGCCACATGGAAGCGGACGTAAGCGACTTCGTCAAATGGCTTCGCAAGGATCATCCAGATCTATCCGTTATTTACCCCGAGCGTACAACTAAGCTGGTATTGCACGGCGCTGATGTTTGGCTGCCTCTCGTATTCGTAGCGGGCGACACAGCGGTTCAAGTATTTCTGAACATGCTAGCCAGCTATCTCTACGATAAAGCAAAGGGTGCGCTACGAAACGACAATCCGAAAGTCCACGTATCGGTGATGTATCAGAACAAACGCGAGGGCATCACCAAGAAATTTGATTTTACCGGCGATGCTGAGGCCTTAGGAAAAGCGGTTAAGCGCTTTGACCTAAACAATTTCTTCGATGAATCCCCTTAATTCGCCAATCGGACTCACCCTTCTAGGCGAATTTCAACGGCCGCTGAGAGAATTCATTCGAGCGGTGGAAGCATCGCCTCGGATCGACCGCTCACCGGATTTAACACCCATCCGAGAACGGATTATTCATGAGCGCAACGCTCACAGCGAAGATAAAACGGACGACGCACTTAATGATCTATACATCCTAAATGTATACCTAAACTTTTTTGAATCGTACGGCCTTTTTTGGCGCAAGATAGCATTCAATCACTATTCCAAGTCCTGGGACGATCTTCAGAATGCATTCGATGCACTCCGTTTGATATACCAATTCTCCGCCATTAAAATAACGACGCTAGAGCATCAGCTGTACGCCATCGAAGAACTCTATCCGTATAAGCTATTCTGCAGTATCGGCGCAGTCGTAGAAAGTTTTGAATGCAGCATCTGTGGCAAGGACATAGATGGCATGGATTGCAGCCACCGTAGAGGTCAACTGTATCGGGGCCAGAGAGCGGTCGCCATTGCGAAGAACATCAAACACCTTGATCACATCGCGCTTGTAAAAAATCCGGTCGATAAGCGCTGCGTGATCAGCTACGACGACAAAGCGCCCGCTTTTGATGGCGTTCGCGCTTTAGCCGACTTTATTTCAAACGGGAAATTCCAGATTTCTCAGTTTGTCGGCGTGCGCTGGAGTAAACGGCAGGTATTGGACGTGGGAGTGCGCGGCCTGGGTAGAAACGCGCGTTGCCACTGCAGCAGCGGTGCCAAATATAAGAAATGCTGCCTTGGCAAACTTCGCGAGATAGATCACATCGATTTCCTCGGCGGCGGCACGCTGTTTGAACAGCCGTTGGCCTAACGCCGCATACACGATGCCTAGGCCGTGACTCACCCGCTAGTTGAAGGCGAAGCCCTGGACTGGCAGCAGCGGTGTCTGGCGGGTTGGAGCGAAGCTGGACCTCCGGCTGTCTTGGGAACCAAGTCAGCGGACTTTCCGAAGTTTGCTTGCAAATTTCGGTCGCCGCAGCGCCGTCCAGCCCAACGGCAATGCGTGACTGGTGGTGCCTCGAACCGGGGTCGAACCGGTACGCGCCCTCACGGGTTAGCGGCGGATTTTCGTACCCACTACAGCTTTCGCTGCCGCAGCCAAGCTGCGTTTGGGGTCTGGAATGCGCCTTGGCCGTGGCGCTGCTAGCGCTGTAGGCCCCCGCCGTCCACTCTCTACACCTTCCCCTTGCAGGGCTTGGCTCGGCGTTGCCTCGGGCGCCTGGCCCAGGGGGTTCACCGACTTTGACGGGATTCACACCAGAGGTTTCCCGCCTGGGTGCTCAAATTTTGTTCAAGTCCGCTGTGTCTACCAATTTCACCATCGAGGCACAGGGGCAGTTTACGTGATGCAGTCGCTGGCGCGTTGCGCTTCAATGCAGTGATTGTCCCTCCGCCTTTTTATGGCCGCGCCATGCCACTTGCACGGGTCGTCTTTGCACAAACGCGGCAAACAAACCCCTGCGTGTCAGAGGCTGCGCGCAAAGTGCCAAAGAAAACGGGAGATCCGACTGATCGAATCTCCCGTGAATTGGAGCGGGTAACGA
>NZ_JBFUMO010000672.1:0-2844 GCF_054049355.1 Roseateles sp. P5_E11
GCCATCGACTGCATTGCGCTGTGCGATACCGGTTTCAGCGGGCGCGAGGTGGGCGACGATCTGGTGGCCGTAGAAATTGAAATCGACCCAATCGTCCGCGCTGCGGCCTTCGGGGCAGCCGAGCAGTTCTCCATAAAACTTTCTGGCCAGGGCGATGTCGTGCACCGCGAATGCGACGTGGAACGGGGAAAGGCTGTCGGGATTCTTGGTGGGGGCACGCATCGTCATGGTCTAGGCATTTGGTTGCTGATCGGGGGCGGTGGTGGTGTTCAGTGCTTGAATCCTAGGCAGTCCAGTGAAAAATAAAATCAATATATATTTGCACCAAGTACAAATATTGTTTGTCAATGATCCGCGAACTGAAGACCTTGATGGCCGTCGCACGCGAGGGCACGTTTGCCGCCGCCGGTGCGCAGATTGGCCTTACGCAGGCAGCCGTCAGCGCGCAGATGCAGCGGCTGGAGGCAGAGCTCGGCTTCCAGCTCTTCGACAGGACTGGACGATCGGCGCGTCTCAATGCCATGGGGCAGCAGATGCTGGCGCAAGCCCAGGAACTGCTTCTGCTCTATGGCAACCTGGGGGCCAGCAACACCGGGCCGCAATCGACCGTGCTGCTCAACATCGGCGCCATTGCATCGGTCCAACGCTCGCTGCTACCGGACGCACTCGGGAAGTTCCACAAGCAGCTTCCCAGCTCCCGCACGCGAGTCGTTCCGGGCTTGTCCATGGAACTGTTGAACCTCGTTGATGCCGGCGATATCGCCATGGCAGCGATCMTTCGCCCACCGTTCTCGTTGCACAGTGACCTGCGCTGGAGCACGCTCGCGCACGAGCCGTTTCGCCTGCTGGTGCCGCGGCACGTGGCCGGCGACGACTGGGCCCAGCTGCTATCCAGCGAACCGTTCGTCCGATATGACCGCGCCTCGTTTGGCGGGAGGCAGGTCGACCGCTTCCTGCGCGCCGCGCACCTGAGCGTGCAGCAGGTTTGCGAGCTCGACGAACTGGATGCGATCGTGCGGCTGGTGGCCAACGGGGTGGGGGTCGCGCTGGTGCCGCAGACCGCCACGCATCGCAGGTGGCCCGCGGCGGTACGCGCGATCGACCTCGGGCATCACACCTTCCATCGCGACATCGGCCTCGTTCATCGAGCGAGCCGAAGCCTCAGCGAGCCAGCACGGCTGCTCGCGCAGCTCATTTGCGACGCGTACAGAGGTAGCGCAGCGCTCCGCCAGGTCGAAGATCGCCGGTGACGGCGCCGCGCCACAGCGAGYCGTTCTTAGGTTGACGCCCGCCGCACGACCTGGAAGCCCAGGTCCACGTTGGGCTGCTCCACCGGCTGGCCGC
Organism: Roseateles sp. P5_E11; assembly: GCF_054049355.1. NCBI lineage: Bacteria > Pseudomonadati > Pseudomonadota > Betaproteobacteria > Burkholderiales > Sphaerotilaceae > Roseateles > Roseateles sp. P5_E11. Next base: position 1,345 of record NZ_JBFUMO010000672.1, read on the forward strand.
GCATCAGCTTCATCAACATCTGCGCCGCCTGCTCGCCGATCTGACGGCGCGGCGTGGCCACGGTGGTGAGTGGCGGCACCATCTGGTCGCTGCCCGGCAGGTCGTTGAAGCCGGCCACCGCCACGCGGCCAGGCACGGCCACCCCCAGGCGCAAGGCCGCCAGCAGCGCGCCCTGCGCAAGGTCGTCGTTGCAGAAGAAGATGGCGTCGGTCTCAGGCGCCTCGCGCAGCACACGCTCCAGCATCGCGCCACCGAGCGCCATGGACGAGGGCTCTGCGATCAGCACCTTGTTCACGCTCTCGCCCAGGCCGGCTTGCACCAGCGCCTCCTTGTAGCCCTCACCGCGTTCCAAGGTGCGTGGATCGAGCTGGGCGGCAACGTAGACGACGCGGCGCCGACCCGAATCGAGCAGATGCTGCGTGATGGCCCGCCCGGCATCGCGTTGCGAGAAGCCCACGCTGTGGCTGCCCGGCTCCACCTCCATCACATGCACGCAGGGAACGCCGCTGCCCTCGATCAGAGCGGCCGCCGCCGGGCTGCGATCGCGGCCGGTGACGATGAGACCGGCCGGCCGGTGTGCCAGAAAGCTGCGCAGCACGGCCTCCTCTTCGCTGGCGTCGTAATGGGTGACGCCGATCAGCGTCTGGTAGCCAGCCGGCACGAGCGTGGTCTGCACCGCGTCGAGCAGCTCGACGAACAAGGTATTGCTCAGCTTGGGGATCAGCACCGCGACATGGGAGCTGCGGCTGGAGGCCAGCGCGCGGGCGGCCGGATCGGGCACGTAGCCCAGCGCAGTGGCGGCGGCCTGGACGCGCTCGCACAGCTCCTGCGCCACCGCCCGCTCGCCACGCAGGGCCCGCGACACGGTGATGGGGCTGACGCCGGCGGCCTGCGCCACGTCCGCCAGCGTCACCCGGCCGGTGGCCCTGGTGCGTCTGGGGGAGGCGGCTGATGTCGTCTTGCTGCTCGGCATTTCTACATGGTATCCCCCATATCGGAGGGGGAATTCGATGCCTAGGATAGCGCAATCCCGAAACGCGATAGCCCACGGCGCAGCTGTTCAAACCTTGGGGATCGCGTGTTTGGGCGAGTTTCAACCTAAGCCATCCGGTTTTTTTAAGCTTCCCGGACAGCGCTATCCAATAACCAAGTTTGTTTACCGAATACCGGCTCAACGACCACAAGGCAGCGGCCCACCGTGCCACCTCAGGAGACCTCCCATGCGAAATCCCGGTTCCAAGACCCTGATCCATCTGGCGGCCCTCACGGCTTGCGCCGTGCTGGCGCTTCCCGCCCTGGCCCAAAGCGCTGAGACACCGGCCACAACGCCTGACGCCGCGCCAGAGGTCAATCCCGGCGCCAGCGTGCTGAGCACCGTGGTCATTACGGGCTCGCGCATCTCGGCGCGCGGCTTCACGCAACCGACGCCGACCACGCGCCTCACCGCCTCGGATCTCGAGAAGGCGGCTCACCCGAACATTTTCCAGAGCCTCGTTGAGT
>NZ_JBFUMO010000673.1:0-2827 GCF_054049355.1 Roseateles sp. P5_E11
CTTCTTGTACAGGTCGACGATCGTCTCTATCTCGGCGCCTGATGCGCCCTCAGTCATCAGCACCAGGAAGCGCTTCACCGGCACCGGAATTTCGGTGGGCGCCTCGTAGCGGGAGACGATGGCTTCACGAGTCTCGGCATTGGGTAGCGGCACCTCGACCTGCGCCGCAAACCGTCGCCACACTGCCGGGTCCAGGAGCTTGGGGTGATTGGTGATGCCGATCGTGATGCCGATGGTCGACCGCACGTCCAGGTTCTGCAGAAGCGCGTTGACGACGCGCTTGATCTCGCCCACTTCGTTGGGGTCATCGCGCAGCTTGGCCATTGAATCCAATTCGTCCAGAAGCAGGATGCATCGAAACCGGTTKGCGAAGGCGAACACGTGCGCGATGTTGCGCGAGGTAGTGCCAAGGAAGGACGACATCATGGCGTCGACGCGGGCGGTCAACACGGGTAGGCCGAGCTGCGCCCCGAGCCACAGCGCGACAGACGTCTTGCCCGTGCCAGGAGCTCCCGTAAAAAGGCAGGACATGGCTGGCGACGAGCCGACCTGCGCAAGTTCTCGCTGGTGCTGCCATTCCGATCGCAGCATTGAAATGGCCCGCTCCAGCGAGGCGGGCATGAGCGGCGATGGGCGCCCCTCGCCTGGGAATGTGACGTCAAGCAACCTCGCACCCGTCTCGCGATCCGCTGGCAGCTGCGTGGTCGACAGCAAGACTTCGCCTGGCAGGCCGACCGAAGACTTGGACTGAACCAGGCGCCGAGGCGTCATCGACTGGTGCCGGTCTGCGGATRCCAGCAGCATGCGCAGCGCTTGTGCATCCTTGTTGGCCCCGTCTTTGTCCAGCGCCTCCGACAGCCGAGTGACCTGATGACGAACAGTCTCCGAGGACGAGTCGAGCGCCAGCCTGCAGATGGTGTGAATGATGGAAAAGTTGTCCATCGGCAGCCTCCGAATCCAATATTTTTGGGAAATTTCCGCTTTAATTGGGAAATTTACCCCATCTCCTGAGGTGCAGGTGTAAAAAAGGACGCCGAAGCGTCCCTTTATTTAGGTGTGACTGACTAGCGTCGCCGAGCCCTGATCCGTGCGTCCGGACGCGGCACAGTGGCCATCTGCTCAGAAATGATCCAACCAGGCAACCGGGCRGACAGGCCGCCGATCCGGGTGTGGGGAACCTCGGCGAGCATGTTGTTGCCGGTCTGGCTGAGCACCCGGCCGCACGTGGCGGTGTCCGTCACAACCGTGACGGCTTCCGCCGCGGACACAGCGGCGTCCTTGGTTCGGCGGAGGATCACTTGGCTCATAGGACGAACTCTACAGGAGCGGTCTATTGAGGCAAGCCTTGGCCTTCATATTCCTTGTCGAAGCCGGCAGGTTTGCACATTGCGAAAAATAGTCCCCGGATCTTGCTGGCCCGCTCTCGACCACGCTCAGGACCCCGGGGGATCTTGAGGATGTCCTCGTTGCGGCTCAGCTCCGCAGCGAGCAGGCCGCACGCAACAGGGCACGCCATCGATGTGCCACTCATCGCGCCATAGCCTCCACCGGGAACCGTCGACACCATGCCGACGCCGGGCGCTGTGGCGCTGACTTCGGGGCCGATGTTCGTGAACTTGGCCGCGTAGCGCTTCTTCTCCAGCTTGGACCAAGGCGCCATTTCATCCAGCGCCTCAACCGAGGAAGCCGGGTAGGTGCCTTTCTGGCCAATCGCTGTGATCGAAAGCACGTCTGACCACCGCGCAGGGAACAGCAGGTCCTGGCGCCCGTCGTTGCCGGCAGYAGCAATACACGCCGTGCCTTGGGCGTACGCCTCCGAGATCGCATCTCGCACGGCCTCGTCGGGCACCTTCGTACCCAAGCTCAGGTTGATCAGGTCGCAGCCATCAGCGACGGCAGCTTCAATCGCTCTCAGAATGTCGTAGTTGATTGCATCGCCACCGTCGTTGGGAAACACCCGGTACGAGTTCAGCGTGACGGCGGGTGCTCGCCCGCCGCGCTTGGTGCCAGCGACGAGCGCACCGGCAATCAGGCCGGCGACGTGCGAGCCATGTTCGCCTTCCTCGGTGGCCGGCGAGCCATCGCCTGCGTCGCCTTCGCTCGAAACCAGGCAACGCGAATGCTTGACAGTCAGGTGCGGGTGGTTGCCATCGACGCCGCTGTCGATGACGCCGACAACGACGCCTGCGCCGTCGGTCGTCTTTGGCGTCTTGTACAACGTGTTGGCGAGGTCGTCGTGAGACAGGTCGATGTCGTCGAGCGTCACCGTGTGGCCGTCCACGAGCTTCAGATTGCGCTCCACGCGGCCCCAATGGCCGTTCGGGTCGGGGTAGACAGCAAGCACTTCGAGCTGGGGACCAGAGGGCAGCCGAAGCCGGACTTCGCCCCGCTTGGTGGTGTACCCATCGTCACCCAGTTCCTGATCTTCATCGTTAAGCGCGACCACMAATGCGCCGGCGATGGGTTTGCCCGCCTGATCGACGACCTTCACGCGCAGCGTGGGTAGCGGCTTGGCCGCCTTGGTCGTCTGCCGAGTCACAGTCAGTCGCGGTGTCCGAGTCAGGTGATAGGTCACGACGGGCACGGCGCGCACGGCCGGCTCCTGCACCTGCAACGACGCGAGCTCCTGCGGGCTCAGCTCTGCCAGCTTGGCACCGGTGGCGGAAGCGGAATGGATGATCTCGATCGACTTGGGAACGGAGCTCGTCGTCGCGCTGCTGGCCTTCAGACGCGCCCTCAATGTCCTCGTGTAGGTTGGGGTCGCCGCACCAACGGACTTCATGTCCGATGAGTGCGTACCTTGAACAGGCAGCAGCACGTATCGGGC
>NZ_JBFUMO010000674.1:0-2820 GCF_054049355.1 Roseateles sp. P5_E11
GGCCGTTGAACAGCGTGGAACCCACAAAACCCAGCCTGAGCCGTCCCACCTCGCCGGCCTGCACCTCGCGGGCGAGGGCGCAGGCGTCCTCGGCGCGGTCCAGCAAGGCTTGGGCGCTGGTGCGGAAGGCGTCGCCCGCGGGCGTCAGGCGCACGCCCTTGCTGTCGCGGTCGAAGAGACGGGCGCCGACGCTGGCCTCCAGCTGCTGGATGGCGACCGACAGCGGCGGCTGCGAGATGGCCAGGCGCTGGGCGGCACGGCCGTAGTGCAGCTCCTCGGCCAGGGCGATGAAGTAGCGCAGATGGCGGAACTCCAAGGAGCGGGTAACGGTGTCCGTTGTCTTGGCAATAGGCATTGCGAATCGTCGAAGTCGTTTCTTGAATTGGACACGAATCGGGCCGCGGCGCAATACTTCTGCCATTCGCGCCCGGCGCTTTTGCCGGGCGTTGCTCATTAGGACGCGCACCATGGCCACCAAGGCAAGCTTTCACTGGGACGACCCGCTGCTGCTGAACGAGCAGCTCACCGACGATGAACGCATGGTGCGCGACGCCGCCGCGGCCTATTGCACTGACCGCCTGAAGCCGCGAGTGCTGGAGGCCTTCCGCAACGAGAAGACCGACGCCAGCATCTTTCGCGAGATGGGCGAGCTGGGCCTGCTGGGCCCGACCATCCCTGCCGAGTACGGTGGCGCCGGCCTGAATTACGTCAGCTACGGCCTGATCGCCCGCGAGGTGGAGCGTGTGGACTCGGGCTACCGCTCGATGATGAGCGTGCAGTCGTCGCTCGTCATGGTGCCTATCAACGAGTTCGGCAACGAGGCGACCAAGCAGAAATACCTGCCCAAGCTGGCCAGCGGCGAGTGGATCGGCTGCTTCGGCCTGACCGAGCCCAACCACGGCTCCGACCCCGGCTCCATGATCACGCGCGCCCGCAAGGTCGACGGCGGCTATGAGCTGACCGGCAGCAAGATGTGGATCACCAACAGCCCCATCGCCGACGTCTTCGTCGTGTGGGCCAAGGAAGACACGGGCAACGGCGGCGGCCAGATCCGCGGCTTCGTGCTGGAAAAGGGCGCCAAGGGCCTGAGCGCCCCGGCCATCCACGGCAAGGTGGGCCTGCGGGCTTCCATCACCGGCGAGATCGTCATGGACAGCGTGTTCTGCCCCGAGGAGAACGCCTTCCCCGAGGTGCGTGGCCTCAAGGGCCCGTTCACCTGCTTGAACAGTGCCCGCTATGGCATCGCCTGGGGTGCCCTGGGTGCGGCAGAAGACTGCTGGCACACGGCCCGCCAGTACACGATGGACCGCAAGCAGTTCGGCAAGCCGCTGGCGGCCAACCAGTTGGTGCAGAAGAAGCTGGCCGACATGCAGACCGAGATCACGCTGGGCCTGCAAGGCTGCCTGCGCCTGGGTCGCATGAAGGACGAGGGCAYGGCGGCGGTGGAGATCACCTCCATCATGAAGCGCAACAGCTGCGGCAAGAGCCTGGACATCGCCCGCATGGCGCGCGACATGCTCGGTGGCAACGGCATCTCCGACGAGTTCGGCATCGCCCGCCACCTGGTGAACCTGGAGGTGGTGAACACCTATGAGGGCACGCATGACATCCATGCGTTGATCCTGGGGCGGGCGATCACGGGGATTGCTGCGTTCTGAGAATTGGAAGGCTGACGGGCGTCCCCTGCAGGCTGGACGACCGGCGCCAGCGCTGGCCTCACCTATCATTCTGGGCACCGCAGTTGAGGGGCCGTCAGCCGTGTTGGCTCACCGCCATATTCACCAGTCGAAAGACAACGCTGCCAGTACGCCGGCCGCGTAGCTCCTTCCTTTCGGGCAGAACTGCGCACCTCGCCATCGCAGCCCTTCGGACGAGCCCGCCGCGGTTTCCAGGATGAACGAACACAAGACAGGTTGGAAAGGARCGCCGTGTTGACAGAGTGGCTGGACGCCGAGGGCCGTTTTTTTCATCCCGAGCCGCGCGTGCGGGTCGTGCCTCTGCCGCATGGCAGCCACTGCGTGGTGGTGGACAACGCCCTGGCCAATCCGGAGGGCGTGCGCCAATGGGCGGCCTCGCAAGCTTTCCGGCCGCCGACGCACTTTCCTTATCCGGGCTTGGTGCTCGACGCGCCCAAGGTGCTGGGCGAGCGGATGGCCGATTTGTTCGCGGAGCATGCGCGCGCGCCGCTCGGTGGTCGTCGCACGCTGCATCAGGAGGCGCGGCTGTCATTGCTGAACACGCCTCCCGAGGCGCTTGATCACCGGCTTTGGCTGTGCCACCGCGACGTTGTGCTCGTCGACCGAAGTTTGTTGTGCGCAGCCAGTGTGCTGTATTTGTTTCATGACCCCACGCTGGGGGGGACCAGCTTCTATCGCCCACTGCGGGACCCGCAAGAGATCGACCGCATGCTGGAGGACAGTTTCAAGCTGGACGGCCCGACTTTCAGTGCGCGCTACGGGTTAGAGCCGGGCTACATGAAAGGCGACAACGCGCATTTCGCGCGTGTGGCCAAAGTCCTCGCGGTCTGGAACCGCGCCATCTTCTACGACGGCTCCCTTTTTCATTCGCCTGACGTGGATCAGCCCACGCTGCTGAGCTCCGACGCGCTCCAAGGCCGCCTCACGCTGAACGGTTTTTTCACGTGCAAGCGCCAGGCGGCGTGAGCGGCAGCGCCAGCTCACGCTCGGCGGACCGGCCAGCACTTCTGGATCCGGCCCGCGTCTACCGGGGAGCGGGTGACGAAGAGGGGCGAGCCGTGGTTGCTGCCGATCCCGGGTGCCGAGCAACACGAGCAAGACCGCAAACGCGCTGGGTGACTTG
>NZ_JBFUMO010000675.1:0-2813 GCF_054049355.1 Roseateles sp. P5_E11
CCTTTGGCCCGAGCAGTTCGGCCACCACCCGCATCGACGTGAGCGGCATGAAGGACGGCGACTGGGCCGGCTTGTCCGCCTTTCAACGGCAGTACGGTTTCGTGGGCGTCAAGATGAGCGACGGCGTCCGTTCTCTCGTCATGGTGAGCGCCGAAACGGACAAGCCCGAGGAGATCGCCTCCATCCCCCTCCCCGGCAAGACCGTTCATCTCAGGGTCGACTGCGAATTTGAGCCTGCGCCTGAACTCGCCCGCTTCTCCTACAGCCTCGACGGTAAATCCTGGACCCCCATCGGTCGTCCCTCTCGCCTGAAGTACACCTTCCCGCACTTCATGGGCTATCGCTTCGGCCTCTTCTATTACTCGACCAAGACGGCCGGCGGCCGTGTCGACTTTGACTACTACCGCGTCGGGCAAGGGACGGAAGACCGTCGCTGACAAGGCGCGATCACTTTCGGCCTTCCTCCACCTGCGCCCCACTTGAATAGACAACCCCTGTGAACTCCATCAAACACGGCCTCGCCGTACTCGGCCTGATCGCCGCACCGGCTTTTGCCGCCAACCCGGTCAGCATCAACATCRACGCCGGCAAGCCCGGCCCGGTCATCAGCAAGTACGTCTACGGCCAGTTCGCCGAACACCTCGGCACCGGCGTCTACGAAGGCATGTGGGTCGGCACCAAGTCGAACATCCCCAACACCCGGGGTTGGCGCAATGACGTCGTCGGCGCGCTCAAGGAGCTGCATGTGCCGCTGGTGCGCTGGCCGGGCGGCTGCTTCGCCGACACCTACCACTGGCGCGACGGCATTGGCCCGCAGGACAAGCGMCCGAGCAACGTCTGGGGSACCCACGTCGAAGAGATCAACGCCGTCGGYACSCAYGAGTTCTTCGACCTSATCGAGATGATGGGCGCCGACGCCTACGTCAACGGCAACGTCGGKWCCGGCAGCGTGCAGGAGATGGCCGACTGGGTCCAGTACATGACTGCGGAAGGCGGCTCGCCGCTGGCSAGGCTGCGCGCTCAGAACGGGCGCGAGAAGCCGTTCAAGGTCGCCTTCTTCGGTGTCGGCAATGAGYTGTGGGGYTGYGGCGGCAACATGAAGCCCGAGTACTACGCSAGCCTGTACAGCAATTACGAGCATTTCCTGTGGGSGYCMGAGAAGTCGCGGCCGAAGATGATCGCCAGCGGCGGCAGCGGCTTCGACACCGCSTGGACCCAGGTCCTGAGCAAGGAACTGAAGGGCCGCACGATCGGCATCACCGTYCACCAGTACACCGTCCCGACCGGCAACTGGGACGTCAAGGGCAAGGACCTCGGCTTCAAGGAAGGCGAGTGGATCTCGACCCTGGCCAATACCTTGAAGATGGATCAGCTCGTCAAGGATCACGTGGCCATCCTGGACAAGAACGATCCCCAGAAGAAGATCGGACTGATGGTCGACGAGTGGGGCACCTGGTATGACGAAGCAGGCGCCCGAAGCGCGCTGTTCCAGCAGAACTCCCTGCGCGACGCGCTGGTGGCGGCACTCAACTTCCACATCTTCCACGAGCATGCGGAGCGGGTCACTCTGACCACCATCGCCCAGATGGTCAACGTGCTGCAGGCGATGGTCCTGACGGACAAGGAGAAGATGGTCCTGACGCCGACCTACTACGCGTTCCAGATGTATGCGCCGTTCCAGGATGCCAAGTCGCTGCCGCTGGCCATCAAGGACAACACCAGCTACACGCTGGGCGCAACAACCATTCCGGGCGTGAGCGCTACGGCGGCGCGCGCCAAGGACGGCAAGGTGTACCTGGCGCTGGTCAACACCGATCCGTCCAAGGCGGTCGATGTCGCCGTCGACGTCGCCGGCACGAAGGTCAAGGGTGCGGCCGGCAAGGTGCTGACCTCGGCCGCGATGGACGCGCACAACACGTTCCAGAATCCGCAGGTCGTCAAGCCGGCGGCGTTCAGCGCGCGTGTCGCGGACGGCAAGCTGTCGATCAAGGTGCCTGCCAAGGCTGTGCTGGTGGTCGCTTTGGAGGAGTGAAGGGCGCTTCGTGAAGTCATATTCGATCGGTGAAATTCTTTCGAAACCTGCGGCTCATTGACAGCCGAACGCCCGATTGAAGAACCACCTCGTGCTCCCCGCTGCTGTGAAGCTCTAGACCGCGAACCCTCTCGCGATTGACGATGATGGACCGGTGGATACGAACAAAGGTCTTTGCGTCCAGCTCTCGTTCCAGAGCGTGCAGGCTGCGGCGCAAGATGTGCGTCGCATTGCCTACGTGCAAGCATGCGTAGTAGTCGGCCGCCTCGATCCAGTCCACGTCTGCCGTGTTCAAGAACAAGGTCTTGCCCCGGTTCTTCACTACGAGTTGAGTCAATGGCGGGCGGCCCGCCGTCGGCTCTTGCGCGATCCGAAACTTGGCTCGCTGCAACGCGCGGTGAAATCGCGCGTCGTCGAATGGCTTGAGCAAATAGTCCAGCGCGCCTGCATCGAACGCGCGCAGCGCGTATTCGTCGTACGCCGTGACGAAGATGACGGCCGCGGGCATGTCCGAGCCCATCAGTTCGAGCACATCGAAGCCATCGCACTCGGGCATGTGGACGTCAAGAAAGAGAACGTCAGGTCTTGCGCGCCGCATCTCGGCAACGGCCGCTTGACCAGAGTCGCATTCAACGACGGCTGCCACATCTGGATCGGCACTCAGCAAGATCACAAGGTTACGCCGGGCGATCGCCTCGTCGTCGACCACCAGGATCCGCAGCGCCGCCATTCAGGACATCTGCAGGGGAAGCGTGACGACGACTTCGACGCCATCCTCGCC
>NZ_JBFUMO010000676.1:0-4647 GCF_054049355.1 Roseateles sp. P5_E11
TGTCGCGCGCGGCGCCGTCCGGTTGCCCGGCCGTGGCCAACGAGATCTCGTGGCCCAAGGCCTCCATCACGGCATTGCGCTTGGTCTCGTAGTCAGCCAGGGCCGTCTTGTAGGCGCCCTCGTCGGTGTGGCCGGTCGCGTTGAGCTGCGCCTGCAGCGTCGTGACCTGGTCGGTCGCGCGGTGGAACTCATAGAGCTTGTTGCCGGTGTCGCGCTGCTGGGCGTTCTCGGTCTTGACCGTCTTCAATGCAGCGTCGACCACCATCTGCGCCTCTGGGTCGTCGCGGAAGCGCTTGGCGATCTCGTGCGCCGCATCCTCGGTGGCCACCGCGTTCTTCGCGTCGGCCTTGTAGGTCTGGCGCAGCTCCGCCGCGATGGCCTGCTCGCTCTTGGCGCGTTCCCGGATCGTCAGGTTGGCGGCGCTGCGGTAGGCCTGGGCCGCCTTCTCGTAGTCCTCGCTGCCGGGCTTGTACTTGGCGAGCTCCGCTTCCTTCTTGCGCGCGTCCAGCAGCAGCTCGTGGGACAGGTCGATCTCGTCGTCCGTGTAGGTCTTCATCGCCGCCAGGTCGGTGGGCGACGCACCTGCCACGCCCGCCGGCTCCGGCACGCCAGCGATCAGCCGCACCGTGGACGCGAGCGTGTCGGGCGATGCCGCCAGCACCGAGCCCGCCGGCGCGTTCTGCGGCGATTGCAAGGCAAACAGCACCGCGTCGTGCAGCGCTCCCTTGCCGACGTTGTGCGCGCGCAGGGCATCGCCGAACAGGTCGAGCCCGTCGGCACCACCGCCTGGCTTGGCTGGTGCGGCGAGGTGATCCAGCAACGTGCGCGCGAGTTGCCGCGCCTGCGCCGGGTCGCCAGCGGCATCGGCCGCCGTGGCCAGGTCGTCGACCAACGCGTGGTACTCCGCCTTGTCGTCGATGCCCGTGGTCTTGCCGGCCTGGCCGTCGGCCGGCAGGTCGGTGTGGCGCGCCTCCTGGCCCGCCGTCTCGGCAAGCTTGCTGACCACCGGCTGGGCCTTGGCCATCAGCTGCTTGCGCTGCTCGGGGCTCAGGCTCGTGTCGCCCATCGCCTGCGCGAGCTGTTGGGCAGCGGTGGCGGCGCCCGACTGGGCGTAGACGTCCTGGATCTGCTGGGCATAGCCGTCGACGTCATGCTTGGCGACGGGCACGCCCTGCATGGGCTGCAGGAACGGTGGCGGATTGCCGCCCAGGGGTGGCTTTGGCTGCAAGGGCCCCAGCCCGGGCGACAGCGGGTTGTTGCCACCGAGCGGAGGCGTGGCGCGCAGCGGCCCCAGGCCGTTGACGAAGGGCGAACCGCTGTTGAAGAGGGGCGCGGCTGCCAATGGATCGTAGAAGGCGTAGGTCGCCCTGGCCTTGTCGACCTGCTTCTGCGCTTCCTGGGTGGCGGCCGACGGCGCGGCCGGCGCGCGGTTGTCCTGCGCGTCCTTCAGCCTGGCCTTGGCGAGACCGTGTTCCTTCTCCTTGAACACGGCCTGGGCTTCGGCCTTGAGCGCATCTGCTTGCTTGGCCTTGTGTTCGTCCTTCAGCTTCGCGGCCTTCTCCTGGTCCTGTTGGGCCCGGGTCTGCTCCGCCTTGGCTTGCGCTTCCTCCGCAGCCTTGCGCGCGGCTTCGGCTTGGCGCTTGGCTTCCTCGGCGCGGCGGCGGGCCTCCTCGGCACGGCGGCGCGCTTCCTCGGCGGCGCGGCGTGCGGCCTCCTCGGCACGGCGACGCGCTTCTTCGGCCTGTGCGGCGTCGTCCCGGCCGACGAAAGAACTGGACCCTACGGCGTCAAGCATTCACTCTCTCCTTGTCTATGGCGGATGGGCCTGATGTGCATTCCTGCCCGGCGATCAACAGTAGTTGCAGGGGTATCGCCCTCGCAACTACGAGTCCACGTAGCGCGGGCCTGTTAACGCTATGGCAATGGGCCTTCCCGAAGGGTTGTCGCCAAAAAGGCCGCGTGCGGCGTTGCCAATGCTCGCCGGATGCCCAACCCGGCTCTCGTCGTACAGCAGCTCGGCCAGCTGCGGGTCGAAGGCCATCGGGATCAACGCCTCGCCCGCCACGCGGCGGATCTGTGCGGCCAGCTCGGCCTCGCCGCGCACCAGCACGCGCGGCAGGTCGTGCTCGCCGAGGTACTGCAGGGCCACCGCCACGCGCTGCGAATGGATGACGGCCGAGGCCATGCGCACGCGGTCCGCCAGGCTGGCGTACACGGCCTCGAAGTGGGCGCTGCGGCGGCGCGAGCGGTTCAGCGGGTCGCCCTCGGCGTCCTTGTGCTCGCGCCTCACCTCGTCGATGGACATGCGCAGGCCCTTGATGAACTCGTAGCGCGTGTGCGCGTAGTCCACGCCCGCCATCAGCGCATAGACGAGCCCCGCCCAGGCGAAGCTCTGCAGCACGAGGCTGGCGCCGACGCTCATCGCGGCCGACGGCGTCGCATAGCCGAGCTTCAGCGCGGTATCGAGGCAACCGCGGATCACCAGCCACATCACCGATGCGAGAAGCGCCGTCTTGACCATCATCTTCAGCAGGTTGATGAGGTTGCGCGTCGAGAAGATCTTCTGGAAACCCTGCGCCGGGTTGAGCCGGTTGACGTCGGGCTTGATGCGCTCCCAGGCCAGCAGCCCGCCCACCTGCGCAAACGAACCGACGAAGCCGCCCGCCGCCGCCATCGCGCCCAGGCCCAGCATGGTGGCCACCAGCACGCGCCCGGCATGCAGCAGCAGCGCCGGCACGCCGTCGTCCGGTGCGATGAACAGGCGCTCGCTGGTGGCGTGCAGCCACAGCTCGCGCCACAGGCCAAAGATCGTGGCGCCGGCCAGCCACAAGGCCAGCACGGCGAACAGGAAGACGGCGCTGGACGCCACGTCGTGGCTGAACACCACCTCGCCCCGCTTGCGTGCGTCGCGCAGCTTCTTGGACGTCGGAGCCTGGTCCTTCTCAGCCACTGCGGGGCCTCATGGAGGAGCGCAGGAACTCGAGCACGCCGTTATCCGGCCGCAGGAACTGCTGCAGGGAATCCCACAGCACATACATGAACAGCATCATCATCAGCGCGGCCAGCAGGCCCTTGAGCGACTGCGTGCTCTGGAAGACGTTGAGCTGCGGTGCCACGCGCTGCAGCAGGCCGGCGCCCAGCTCCACCAGCATCAGCACCAGGATGACCGGCGCGGCCAGCTTGACGATCCAGGTGAAGAGGGTGTCGCCCTGGCGGATGGCGAAGGCCTCGATCACGTGGCTCAGGTCCGGAAAGAAGTCGGCCACCGGCCACAGCCGGTAGGAGTCCACCACCGCGCCCACCAGCGCCAGCATGCCGCCCGCCGACACGAAGAGGTTGATGACGACCCAGCCGAGGAATTCGCCTGTGGGGCCGTTGTCATGCCCCGCGACGGGGTCGAAGAAGGCGGCGTTGCCGCTGCCGGTCTGGAAGTCGATCAGGTCGCCCACGCTCTGGATGGCCCAGAAGAAGATGCCGAAGCCCAGGCCCAGCATCACGCCGATCAGCGCCTCCTTGGCGGCGATGGCGACCCACATCGTCACCGACAGCGCCGGCATGTCACCGGCCAGCGGCGACATGAACAGCGCCAGCATCAGCATCAGCGAATTGCGCGACATGCCGGTGATGACATGGGGCGACAGGAAGGGCGTGACCGCGAACACGGCGAACAGCCGCGGCATCGTCAGCGCGATGGAAGCGAGCAGCTGCTCGGGATGGAGGAAGGCGGACTCGTCCATCAGGCCCGCCGCGCCGCCGACCACATCTGCACCGAGGCTTCCTCGGTCGCCTCGTCCTGCCGGCGCTCCTGCTGCGCACGTTGCTCGGCCAAGGCGCGCTGCTGCATCTGCCTGGCCTTCTCCAGCTCCGCGCTGGCGCGGCGCAGCTGCGCGCGGCTCGCGTCGAGCAGCCCTGCAGCCTGCGCCACCACAACCTGAGCCTGTACGGCGGCCGCGCCGGCCGTCACGATGCGCCCGTCGAGCGCGCGGCTCCAGGCACCCGCCTGGCGCATCTGCGCCACGCTGCAGCCGCCCTCGCCCACGGCCGCCACAGTGGACTGCCAGTGCTGCGCCTTGGCCTGGTGCTGCTGCAGCCATTGCTGCTCGGCCTCTTGCGCCCTCGCCTCGCAGGCCTGCAGCGCCCGCTGGTCACGCCCGACGGCCTGCAGCGCGCTGCGCTGGTGGCGCTCGCGCACGTCGGCCAGCAGCTTCCAGGCGATGGCCATGTCACACGCCCTCGGCGAGCCGCCGCAGCGCCGCCAGTGTCTGCTCGAAGGCTTGGCGATCGCCAGGCTTCTGCGCCAGGAACTGCTGCGTCGCTGCCCGGCGCTGCACCGCCAGGTCGGCCAACGCTTCGGCGCCCTGGCGGTACTCGCCGATCTGGATCAGCAGCTCCAGCTCCTGGTACTTGGCCATCAGGGAGCGCAGGCGCCCGGCCGCCTGCGCATGCTCGGGCGACGCCACGGCCGACATCACGCGGCTGACGCTGGTCAGCACATCGATGGCGGGGTAGTGGTTGGCCGCGGCGAGCTTGCGCGACAGCACGATGTGGCCGTCCAGGATGGAGCGCACCTCCTCGGCGATGGGGTCGCTGTCGTCCTCGCCCTCGGTCAGTACCGAATACACCGCAGTGATGGAGCCACGCTCGCCC
>NZ_JBFUMO010000677.1:0-2802 GCF_054049355.1 Roseateles sp. P5_E11
GTCAAGGTCTTGATGGCCTTGCGGCAGCCGCGCGTTATCGTCTTTGGCGACCTGCTGTCGGAAGAGGAGTGCGACGGCATCGTCGCGTTGGCGACCAAGCGCCTGGCGCGCTCCGAGACCGTGGCCACCGGCGGCGAGGGCAGCGAGGTGAACGCCGCACGCACCAGCGACGGCATGTTCTTCGAGCGCTGTGAGACCGAGCTGATCCGCAAGATCGAAGCACGCATTGCGACGCTGTTGCGCTGGCCGCTGGACCACGGCGAGGGCCTGCAGGTGCTGCACTACCGGCCGGGCGCTGAATATCAGCCGCATTACGACTACTTCGACCCGGCTCACGTCAGCACGCCGGCCATCCTGAAGCGCGGCGGCCAACGCGTTGCGACGCTTGTCATGTACCTGAACACGCCCACCGCCGGCGGCTCGACCATCTTCCCGGACATCGGCCTGGACGTCGCACCCGTCAAGGGCAACGCCGTCTTCTTCAGCTACGACCGGCCCCACCCCGCCACGCAGACCCTGCATGGCGGCTCGCCGGTGCTGGACGGCGAGAAATGGGTGGCGACGAAATGGCTGCGTCAGGGCGTCTTCACCTGATCGGGCGGATCACGCCGTTGCGGCAATGCCTGCGACCAACAGGCCGACGCCGACGACCAGCAGCACGAAGTAGCCCATGCTGAGCAGCAGGCCGCGCCAGATGGCGCCGAACCAGCTGAGCCGGTAGACATTGCGCATCGCCACCAGCCCCTGGCCGAAGACGGCGAAAGTCATCAAGCCTTCGATGTTGGCCGCCATGGCCAGCAGCAGGGCCAGGAACCACAGGCTGTGGCTGTGCAGCGAAAACACGAAGTGCTCGGCATAGCGCCTCCCGCTGCCGGCAAACATGGCCAGCAACAGGGCTGCGAAGACCGGCTGCATGGCCAGCATGCCGTAGGGCGCCAGCGCACTGAAGCGGGCCTTCCACTGGTCGCCTGTCATCGACTTGCCTTTCGTGACCAAGCCCGTCACCAAAAGCTCGCTGCGGCTGCAGGCCTCGGGATGCTGCTCATCGCAGCCCAGCTTGGTGTTGACCGATTTCTTGCCCTGGCCGGCCGTGCTTGCCGCCTCGGCCTCAGCCTCGGCCGGCGTCTGCCCAGGCTTGACTTTCACCTTCACTGGCTTGCCGGGCGCGGCCGGTTGGCTGGACTCGACGTCTGCCTCCTGCTCCTCGTGTTTTCCGTGCTGCAGCAGGTGATAGCCGACGAAGAACAGGAAGCTGGCGGTCAGATAGACCCGCAGCGGCAGCACATAGCGCCGCCGCTGGCCGCGGAAATAGGCGTTGGTCAGATGACCCGGCAGGCAGACCAGCGCCCACAGCGTGCGCCACAGCGGCCCGTCGAAGGCGACGTAGTGCCCCAGGTACTCGGTGAACATCTCGCGCACCGAGGGCGGATGCAGGTCGGTCTCCTGGCCGCAATGGCCGCAGTAGACCGGGCGCGGCGTGGCCAGCGTGAAGTGGCAGTTGCGGCAGTAGGGCAGCTCGGGCGCGCCGTGGCTCTTGGGGCTCGTTGGGCTCATGCGGACAGCAGTTTGTTGATCAGCTCGGGCGTGCTGCCCGCCTGGTATTTCTTCATCAGCCGGCCGCGGTAGATGTCCACCGTGCGCGGGCTGACGCCCAGGCGTCGGCCGATGAGCTTGCTGGTCTGGCCCTCGACGAGCAGGGCGGCGATCTCGCGTTCGCGCGGCGTCAGGTCGGCCGTGATCTGGCGGCGCGCCGACAGATCCTCAAAGCTCCAGATGCCGCGGGCATGCGGGTCGGCCGGGTCCAGCGCGCGGCCGGTCACGTGGCACCAGAACAGCTCGCCGCTACCCAGGCGACGCATGACGCGGTCGTCGGCATAGTGGCCCTGGGCATCCAGGCTGGCGACGATGCGCGCGCCGGTGCGCTCGAACTCGACGGCGCTGGGGTACATGACGGCAAAGCTTTTGCCCAGGAGCTGCTCGCGCGTGGCCGCGAACATCTGCAGCACGCGCTCATTGCAGTCGACGATCTGGCGCTGGGCGGACAGCACCAGGCCGATCGGGGCGAGCTGGAAGGCGCTGCGGTAATCGAGGGCGGCGGGTTCCACTTAGGCGAATTCGCTTAATCGACTTCGGAAGGCGCGCGATAGTACCCTTCGCGCTTCACCCGAAAGGCAGGAGACGGCATGAACAAGGTGTACCCGAGCGCTGAGGAAGCGCTGCGCGGCGTCGTGAAGGACGGACAGATGCTCGCGGTCGGCGGCTTCGGCCTGTGCGGCATCCCCGAGGCGCTGATCACGGCCCTGCGCGACAGCGGCGTCAAGGACCTGACGGTCATCTCGAACAACGCCGGCGTYGACGGCTTTGGCCTCGGCGCGCTGCTCGTCACGCGCCAGATCAAGAAGATGATCTCCAGTTACGTGGGCGAGAACAAGGAGTTCGAGCGTCAGTACCTGGCCGGTGAGCTGGAGCTTGAATTCACGCCACAAGGCACCTTGGCCGAGAAGATGCGCGCTGGTGGCGCCGGCATCCCGGCCTTCTTTGTGCGCACCGGCGTGGGCACGCTGATCGCCGAGGGCAAGGAATCGCGCGAGTTCGACGGCGAGACCTACATCCTGGAGAAGGCCCTGGTGCCCGACGTCGCGCTGGTCAAGGCCTACAAGGCCGACAAGAGTGGCAACCTCGTGTTCCGCCGCACCGCGCGCAACTTCAACCCGGCTGCGGCCATGGCCGGCAAGCTGACGGTTGTCGAGGTCGAGCACCTCGTTGAGACGGGCGAGATCGACCCGGACGACGTGCATCTGC
>NZ_JBFUMO010000678.1:0-2800 GCF_054049355.1 Roseateles sp. P5_E11
ACCCCAGCGAGGCTKCGCAACGCCGCGCGCGGGCTTTTGAGTGACAACCCTTCGGGAGAGGGGCTGCGCGGGCGCATGGCGTTGTTGSGCGCCTTGCCCGGGCRSCMAGCCCGGGCTTCAGCGCSACGCCTAGCCGTGCACCCGCGTAGCCCCTCTCGCACCGATTCCCGTAGCGTTAGCAGGCCCTGACCATGCAGGCGCGCACCGCCACCGCACGCAAGCCACGAGGCGCAGCCAGCCGCGGGCCACCGCGCGCAGCGGCAGCCAAATCATCGGCCGCAGGCCTGCCCCGCTATCTGCAGGACAAGGCCGGCGGCGGCCAGCCGCTGCCGGCGCCGGTGCGCACCGAGATGGAAGGCCGCTTCGGCGTGCCGCTGGCCGATGTTCGCGTGCACACCGATGGCGACGCCGCCGGGTCCGCCGCCGGCATGGGCGCGCGGGCCTACACGGCCGGCAGCAATATCGTCTTCGGCGCTGCCCACTTCGCGCCGGAAAGCGCAGAGGGCCGCGGCCTGCTCGCGCACGAGCTCACCCACGTCGTGCAGCAGCAGCGTGCGGGCGTGCCTGCGACCCAGCCGAGCGCGGCCGACGGTGGCGCCCACCACGACAAGGCCGAACGCGAGGCCGAGGCCAATGCGAAGAAGGTGGCCAGCAGCGCGCCGCTGACGGCCAAGGAAACACCTGCCGCCGGCGTGCAGCGCTCAGGCATTCTGGACACCCTCGGCAACGCCGCGGGCGCCGTGGCCGATTTCGGCGGCGATGTCGTGGATGCCGGCGTGGATGCAGCCGGTTCCGCCGTCGAGGCGGTCGGCGAAGCCATCGGTGCCGTGGCCATGCGCCTGGTGCGCGAAGTGGCGCCCAGCCTCGTGCCTGTCATCGAGCGCGGCCCGATGGCGCTGCTGCGCGAGATGGTGTCCTCGGCGCTGGACGGCCTGGCCTCGGTGCTCAACGCGCTGGACCCGAGCGGCACGCTGACGACGATGCTGGGCGTGTTCACCGGCCTTGTCGAGCGGGCCAGCGGCATTGCCGCCGCGCTGATCTCGGGCGACTGCCAGCCGCTGTTGAACGCCATCGACGAGCTGAAGACCTTCGTGACGGAAGTGGCCGGCGAAGCCTGGGACCGCTTGACGACCTTCCTGCAGCCCATCGGCGACTTCTTCACCGACCTGTGGAACGGCTATGGCGCGCCGGCCATCGAGTGGCTGCGCAGCAAGGCCGGCGCCGTGTGGGCGCGCATCGAGGCCTTCGGCACCGACATCTGGAACTGGACCGCGCCGGTGCGCAATGCCGTCGGCGATGCCTGGGGCTGGGTCAAGGAGCAGCTCTTCGGGCCGGAGGATGCGACCAGCGCCGACAGCTCCGGCGGCATCGTCGGCTGGATCACGAGCAAGGCCGGCGATGCCTGGGACTGGGTGAAGGAGCAGACGGCGCCGGTCTGGCAACCCATCGCCGCCACGGCGCAGAAGGTGGCGGACATGCTGCCGCCGCCGTGGATGCGCAACTTCGGCCAGCAGATGCAGCAGATGTCGACGCAGCTGAACGCGTCGGCCACGGCCATGGAAGGCGGCGATGGCGTGGCCGAGAACCGCGACACGTTGGCCACCGTGCTGCCGTCGGTGACCCAGGTCATCGGCACCGTGCGCAACGTCATCGTCGAGGCCGGTGGCTGGGTGTCGACCAAGGTGGGTGCGCTGGGCACGGCGGTGTCTTCGTTGATGGGCAGCCTGCGCTCCAGCAGCCTGATGGCCATGCTGGCCAATGCCCTGGGCTGGCTGGAGGACGCCGCCCTGCGCCTCGTGAGCTGGGCAGACGAGAAGGTGCGCGGCCTGTTCGACTGGATCCTGCAGGGCTTCGACGCGCTGACGCCCTTCATCGAGAACGCAGTGGGCGTGGTGCGCAAGCTCATCGGCGTGGTGGGCGACCTGATGCGCCTGCCCCAGCTCATCCTGTCCAGCGTCTGGGAGGCGATTCCCTGCTGCATCCGGGAGCCCATCAAGAACTTCGTCTTCAACCAGATCCTGGCGCGCATTCCCGTCTTCGGCCAGTTCTTCAGCGACCCGACGCTGTGGCCGCGCGTGCAGGCCACGGCCCTGCGCATCCTGCGCCAGGTGTTCGTCGACGGCGACCTGGCCGGCGCGGCCTGGACCTTCTTCCAGTCGGTGCTGCGCGTGCTGGGCCTGCCGCCAGAGCTGGTGGTGCAGGTGCTGGCCAAGGCGGCCGCGGCCATCGGCGACATCCTGACCGACCCGGTGGGCTTCCTCATCAACCTGCTGGGCGCCGTGAAGGCCGGCTTCGGGCGCTTCTTCGAGAACATCGGTACCCACTTGCTCAACGGCGTCAGCGGCTGGCTGTTCGGCCAGGCCCAGTCCGCCGGCATCACGCCACCGACCGACTTCTCGATCGGCTCCATCTTCGGCTTCGTGCTGCAGGTGCTGGGCATCACGGTGGAGCACATCTTCGAGCGGCTGACGCTCAAGCTCGACGCCAGCACCGTGCGGCGCCTGCGCCAGATCATGAACCTGGCCACCGGCGCCTGGCACTTCCTGTCCATCCTTATCAACGAGGGGCCGGCGGGGCTGTGGGTGGAGATCCAGAACCAGCTGTCCAACCTGTGGGATCGCGTGCTGGACGGCGTCATCAGCTGGGTCACCGACGCCATCATCGGCCGCGCCACGCGCTGGCTGATGAGCCTGCTGGACGTGACCGGCATCATGCCGGTCATCAACACGCTGGTGGYGGTCTACAACGCCATCGAGTCCTTCATGCAGTACCTGCGCGAGATGCTGGAGATCGTCTCGCG
>NZ_JBFUMO010000679.1:0-2791 GCF_054049355.1 Roseateles sp. P5_E11
AACCTGGACTTCAACGCTTCTGCGGCGGGCAAAACCCCGACTGGCAGCGACGGCGCCGTCTTGCGCGTGACCCGCCCGGACGGCATCACCGGCGAAATCAATGGCGGCATCTACCAGGCCATCACCCTCGAAGGCGGCCAGACCTACGCATTGAACGGCGTATTCAAGGACAACGGCAGTGCCAACACCTGGGCCGAGATGTACCTGCTCGACAAGGAGCCGGTGCAGGGCAAGGACGTCATCGACATGAATGGCAAGGTGGATTTCACCACCGCCACCGTGGCTGAAATCGAGAACCTGTTCAAGAGCTACGCCACCCAGGCCTACGAAGTTCACTCCGGCCTGGCCCAATGGATGGTGAGCACGACCGCGCCGGAAGTCTTCCAATTGCCGGCACGCCCAGCCAACCTGAAACTGGCCGAAGGCGGCAACGGCAACGGGCTCAGCTGGGATGCGAGCAGCGATGCCAAGGTCACCGGCTACAGCGTCTACCGCGCGATCGGCGCCGGCGGCGCTTTCGCCAAGCTCGCCGAAAAAGTCACCACCGCCACCTACACGGACGCCACCGCGGCCACTGGCACGACCTATTACTACGTGGTGACTGCACTGACCGCGGCCAACGAAAGCTATTACAGCGACGCCGCAAGCACCGCCGTCCTCGCGGTGCCGGTACCTGCGACCCTGCAGGCTGAGGCCTTCACGGGCATGAACGGCGTCCAGACCGAGACCTGCACCGACACCGGCGGCGGCCAGGACGTCGGCTACTTTGATCCCGACGACTACATCGAATTCAAGATCAACGTGGCCGCCGCTGGCAACTTCACCATCGACTACCGCTTGGCGAGCGCCAATGGCAGCACCGGTTTTGAAGTCTGGGTTGATGGCGCCAAAGCTGTCGATGTCATGGCCGTTCCCAACACCGGTGGCTGGCAAACCTGGGCCACCAAAACCAGCACCAGTTTCGCCATGACAGCCGGCAACCACACCCTGCGCCTGAAATCCATCGGCAAGGAGTGGAATCTGAACTGGCTGAAGGTGAACGCGCAGTATGGATCTCCAGACGAAGTCAATCTCTCAATCTCCCGATCCTCACCGGCGCATTGGGCCGGTGGAGGCGGCGACCCCATGGCTCGCCGAGAGGCTCATGAGGTGATCTCATCGCTCTGTTTGCGGCCTTCGAGATCCTGCTGCGACACGACCGCGACCGTGTATCGCCCGACATTCAGCAAGCGCATGACGCCGCGATGCGCCTTGTCTGCCAAGCGTGAAGTGGCATAGGGGCCTAGCATCTTGACAGGGTAAAGACCCTCTCCGTCGACGACCTCGACCCAGTGTGCGTCGTCTTTTCCGGTCGTCATCCTCTTGATTCCTCTCGGGTGTTGAGCTGCCTCGCGCAGGGCTGCCATGACCTGAACTGTGCAGACCTTCGGTGAGGTCGGTATGAGGTCAGTGTGAAGTTCCAGGACGCAAGGCAGGCGCCGGCCTGCATGAGCCCCCTAGAACCTGAGGCTGCCGCCCACACCCCCACAGGCCTACGCTTCGCCACTTGTCATTGCCAAGCCTGGAGGCGCTCATGCCCACCTCGCGAATCGCGCTGGCCCTGTCGGGTGCCCTGTTGCTGGCCGCGGCCGGCATCGTTCAGGCCAACACCCTTGCGCCGGCCGCCGTGGCCGGCAAGGTTTCCTTCAACTTCGAACCACCAGCCGCCATTCAGGTCGACGGCTTCGGCAGCTTCCCGCTGCTCGGCCCGGGCGGCCAGGTTCGGCTCGACGCATCGCCCCTGCCCAGCCCATCGTTGTACGCCGAGGTCGGGGTTGGCCCCGGCTTCACCGGGCGGGCCAGCGCGCAACTGACCTACCAGATGCAGGTCGTCGCCCCACCGGGCGCGGACCCGAATGCGGATGTGGGCGTGAACGCCGCCGTGGCCGGGCGGGTGCTGGGCTCGTCGAACAATGTCGACCCCTTCGCCGGCTTTGCGATGAAGGCGCAATGGCTGCTGGAAGACGTGAGCCTCGGCCTACAGCCGGTCTTCAGCGACGGCATCGAAACTGGCGCGCTGCAGGGCAGCTTCAATCAGAGCTTCGACCACGACGTCGCGCTGTTGCTCAAGCCCAGCCATATCTACCGCGTGACGCTGGTTGCCGACGCCTTCGCCGGCGCTTCGTCGGGGCCCTGGGCCATTGCCACCGCCTATATCGACCCCGTGTTCACCTTCGCCGGCGGCGTCGGCCCGGGCTACGCATTCGAGTTCAGCGCGGGCATCGGCAACGCACCCATCCCGGAGCCCGGTGCATGGGCGTTGCTCACGGTGGGACTGCTCGCACTCGGGCTCCGCATGCGCAGACGCGCCGGCTGACAAACTCAGCGCTGCACGCCCCAACGCCTCACCGTCAACCGCTCGACGGTGTCGAAGAGGAAGCGCTCGACCAGCCAGCTGATCAGCACGATGGTGGCCAGGCCGGCGAACACGCGGTCGGTCAGCGGCTCGTTGCGGCTCTGGAAGATGTACCAGTCCAGGCCACCGCTGCCCGATGATGCGCCGAAGAAGAACTCGGCCGCGATCAGCGTGCGCCAAGCATGATCAGAACGGCTTGTCGCCCTCGATGGTGGTGCGGTGCAGGCGGCGACGCATCTGCGGTGGGCAGCCGGCGGCCAGGTGGGTGACGGAGCGGTTGTCCCAGAACACCATGTCGTGGGGCAGCCATTGGTGGCGGTACTGCAGTTCGGGCCGCGTGCCGTAGGCAAACAGCTCGGCCAGCAGATTGCGGCTCTCGTCCTCGGAAACATCGAC
>NZ_JBFUMO010000680.1:0-2782 GCF_054049355.1 Roseateles sp. P5_E11
CCCTTCATCCGCGAGCGCGTCGAACTGGGCAAGTCCAGCCCCAAGGGCTTCTGGCAGGACTACAAGTTCACCAACCCGGCGAGCAAGAAGATCGAACCCAAGCAGATGTACTGCGAGCGACYGGACGACACCATCGTCTGCGGCGGCATCTACAAGTAAAGCGCGGATGGCTGGCCGTCCCCTGCCCTGCCGCCGGCTCGCGCCGGTTGCTAATCTTGAAGGTTGCCGATGAAGCTGGCTTCAAAGATGTTGCTGCCGCCGATGGTGGCACTGGCCGTCGTGCTGGCCATCGGCCTGGGCAACAGCATGCTGTCCCTGCGTGGGGTCGTCGCCTCCAACGAGGCCGGCCAGCAGCGCAACGAGGTCTTCATGACCACGGTGTCCGTGCAGACCCAGGTGGGCGAGATGCATGGCGGCGTCTATCRCACCATCGCTTTGATCGGCTCGCTGGACGACGCCAAGGTAAAGGCCCTGCGGGGGCAGTTGAAGACCCAGGTTGAGGGCCTCACGCGCACGCTGACCACGTTGGCCGAGATGGAGGCCACGCCCGCCGAGACCGACGCCCACATCAACGCGACCCTGCCGCTGCTGAAAGCCTACCTGGCCAAGGCCGACGCCGCCATCGACCTGGCCTCGGTCGACCCCAACACCGGCGTTGCCGCGATGCAGGACGCCGAGGCCCGCTACAAGGAAGTCGCGACGCTGATGGGCAAGATCGTGCAGAGCATGGGGGCCGATCAGCAAGCCGCGTCGGAATCCCAGCAGGCCACGGCCCGCCAGCGCGCCTGGGTCTTCGCCCTGATCTCTCTGCTGACCGCTGGCGCCGGCATGGGCCTGCTGCTCGCCAACCAGCGCAAGATCGCAGCCGACGTCAACGCCTCGCTGTCGCTGGCCGAATCGGTYGCCGCGGGTGATCTGACCCAGCGCGCCAACCCGCAGGGGCAGGACGAACTGGCCGGCCTGATGCGGGCGCTGAACCAGATGTGCGAGCAACTCGGCCAGACGGTGGGCGAAGTCATGACGGTGGCCGACTCCATCCGCACCGCGTCGTCCGAGATCGCCTCGGGCAATCAGGACCTGAGCCAGYGTACCGAGCAGACGGCCTCGAGCCTGGAGATCACCAGCTCGTCCATGGCGCAGCTGACCGGCATCGTGCGCCAGAGCACCGACAGCGCGCAGACGGCCAACCAACTCGCCACCAGCGCCGCCACCGTGGCCCACCGCGGCGGCAGCGTCGTACAGCAGGTGGTGGACACGATGAATGACATCACCGCGTCCAGCAAGCGCATCGCCGACATCATCGGCGTCATCGACGACATCGCCTTCCAGACCAACATCCTGGCGTTGAACGCGGCCGTGGAAGCCGCCCGCGCCGGCGAGCAGGGCCGCGGCTTTGCCGTGGTGGCCAGTGAGGTGCGCAACCTTGCGGGGAGAAGCGCGGCGGCGGCCAAGGAGATCAAGGCGCTGATCGGCGCGAGCGTCGAGCGCGTGCAATCCGGCGCCCGCCTGGTGCAGGACGCCGGCTCGACGATGACCGACATCGTCGGCGCCGTGCAGCGCGTGACCGACATCATTGGCGAGATCAGCACCAGCGCCGCCGCCCAGAGCCGCGGCATCGACGATGTCACCAGCGCCGTCACCAAGGTCGACGACATGACGCAGCAGAACGCCGCCCTCGTCGAGGAAAGCGCCGCGGCCGCCGAGTCGCTGCGCGAGCAGGCGCAGCGCCTGGCCCAGGTGGTCAGCCAGTTCCGCGTGCGATAGCGGCCCAGACGGCCCAGGACTGGGCGGCCAGATTCAGCGTGTTGATCTGCACGGCGACCGTCGTTGCCAGGTCGTGACCGTAGCCGCCGGCCATGCTCAGCGCCACGGGGATGCGGCGTTCGCTTAAGCCCGCCAGTACGCGCCGATCGCGTTCGGCCAGACCTTCATAGGTCAACTTCAACCGACCCAGGCGGTCGCCTTCGTGGGGGTCGGCGCCGGCAAGATAGAACACCAGGCCCGGATCAATGCGACGCCAGACCTCGCCGAGTGCCGCGTCCAGCGCAGCCAGGTAGTCCGCATCGCCGCAGCCGTCGGCCAGATCCACGTCCAGATCGCTCGCCTCCTTGCGAAACGGGAAGTTGCGCGCGCCGTGCATGGAGAAGGTGAACACCGTGTCGTCGTCGCGGAAGATGGCCGCAGTGCCATTGCCCTGGTGCACGTCCAGGTCGATGACGAGGACGCGCAACAGGCTGCGGTGGCTTCTTGCCCACTCGGCCTGCATCAAGCGCGCAGCGACGGCAACGTCGTTGAAGACGCAATAGCCGGAGCCCTTGTCGGCATAGGCATGGTGGGTGCCACCCGCCATATTGGCCGCGACGCCCTCGACCAGGGCCGCCCGGGCGGCCGCGATGCTGGCGCCCACCGAGCGCCGCGAACGCTCGGCCATGGACGGGCTCCACGGGAAGCCGATCTCGCGCTGCTGGGCGGCGCTGAGGTGGCCGAGCAGGACCGCATCCACATAGTCCGGCGTATGGGCCAGGGCCAGTTCACCCTCGCTGGCGGCCGGCGCCGGCTGCATGCGCAGCAACCCCGGCTCGCGCTCGAAATGCTCCCGTAACAAGCGGTACTTAGATTGCGGGAAGCGGTGCCCCGGCGGCAGGGCCAGGCTGTGGGCATCGGAATGGAAGGCCTGCATGGCCGCCACGATAGCCGTGGACCTTTGTCACACCCCGACACCCCTAGTTTGCTGCACTGCACAAAATAGTTCTTGCAATCTGGCGCCCGGCCCCTATCATTC
>NZ_JBFUMO010000681.1:0-2780 GCF_054049355.1 Roseateles sp. P5_E11
CCGAAGACCAGGCCAGCGGCCGTGCCCACCGCATGGGCCAGCAGCGCCCGGTCACCGTCTACCGGCTGGTGACGGCCGGCTCGGTGGAGGAGCGCATCATTGAGCTGCACCGCGACAAGCGCGGCCTGGCCGAGGGCATGCTCGAGGGCCATGAACAGGCTTCGCCGCTGGACGCGCAGGCGCTGGCCGCTCTGCTCGAGGACTAGATGACAAGCACCTGGATAGCCGGCGCGACCGGCCTCGTCGGCCGCGCACTGTGCGCCGAATGGCCCGACGCCATCGCGCTGGCGCGCAAGCCGTTGCCGGGCATGACGACGGTGGACTACACCCAGCCCGGCTCGTTCGCCGCCCTGCCCGCCCCCTGCTGCGTGCTCATCGCGCTGGGCACGACGATGGCCCAGGCTGGCTCGCGCGAGGCCTTTCGCGCAGCAGATTTCGACGCAGTGCTCACCGTCGCCCGCGCGGCGCGCGAGGCGGGCGCCACGCATTGCGGCCTGGTGTCGGCGCTCGGTGCGAACGCGCGTTCGCCGGTCTTCTACAACCAGGTCAAGGGTGAGGCCGAGGACGCGCTGATCGCACTCGGCTTCGAGCGCCTCGTCATCGCTCGGCCTTCCCTGCTGGACGGCGAGCGTGAGCAGCTCGACCAACCGCGCCGCACGGCGGAGGCCTGGACGCTGAGGCTGGTACGGCCGCTGGCCGGGCTGATTCCCGGCACTTGGCGCCCCATCTCGCCGCAGCGCATTGCACGGGCCATGCGCCTGGCCCTCGAAGCCCCCGGCCCGGCCGTGCGCATCATCGAGTCCGGCGAAATGCAACGCATGGGCCAATGAAGTCCCCGGCGATCGAGCCCACCGAGGTCGACTTTTCCGACCCCGATGCCCCGGCTTCCCCCACCTTCGGCGACGTCTATCACTCGCGCGCCGGCGCCCTGCCCCAGGCCCGCCACGTGTTCGTCGCCGGCAACGGCCTGCCCGGCCGCTGGCAGGGCCGCGAGCGCTTCGTCGTGCTGGAGACCGGCTTTGGTCTGGGCAACAACTTCCTCGCCACCTGGAACGCCTGGCAGCAAGACCCGGCACGCTGCGAGCGCCTCGTCTTCGTCAGCGTGGAGAAGCACCCACTGAAGCGCGACGACCTGGCCCGCGTCCATGCGGCCAGCCCCTTGCCCGACCTGGCGGCCCGACTGGTCGAACGCTGGCCGCCGCTGACCGCCGGCCTGCACACGCTGAGCTTCGAGGACGGTCGCGTCGAACTGCTGCTGGGCCTGGGCGATGCACGCGAGTTGCTGCGCGAACTGGTGCTGAACGCCGATGCTCTCTACCTCGACGGCTTC
Source organism: Roseateles sp. P5_E11 (assembly GCF_054049355.1). NCBI lineage: Bacteria > Pseudomonadati > Pseudomonadota > Betaproteobacteria > Burkholderiales > Sphaerotilaceae > Roseateles > Roseateles sp. P5_E11. Next base: position 1,331 of record NZ_JBFUMO010000681.1, read on the forward strand.
GCGCCACAGCGCAACCCGGAGCTGTGGGACGAATGGCTGCTGAAGAGCCTGTCCCGGCACGCCGTGCCCGGCACGACGGCGGCCACGTGGAGCATCTCGCGGCCCATGCGCAGGGCGCTCACCGCGCTGGGCTTCGAAGTGAGCCTGGCGCCAGGTTTTGCCAACAAGCCCGAGATGACCGTCGCCCGGTTCGCGCCTCGGCACACGCAGCGGCCGGCCGGCCGCGAGCCGCTGGCGCCCGGCGCGAAGCAGGCCGTCATCGTCGGCGCCGGCCTTGCGGGTGCGGCCTGCGCGCTGGCGCTCTCGCGGGCGGGCGTGGCCTGCACCGTCGTCGATGCGTTGCCAGGCCCGGCCCAGGCCAGCTCGGGCAACCCGGCCGGCCTCTTCCACGGCACCCTCAACCCGGACGACGGCCCGCACGCGCGCTTCAACCGCGCCGCGGCGCTGGCCACGCAGGCTTTGCTGACGGAGCTCGCCCTGCCTCATCAGCGCGGCCTGCTGAGGATGGAGACGCGACTGCCGCTGGCCGCCATGCGCGGCGCGCCGGGCTATGTCGAGGCCCTGTCCGCCGAAGGCGCCTCGATCCTGGCCGGCACCGCCCTCGCCCACCCGGCCTGGTTCTATCCCGGTGGTGGCGCGCTGGACCCGGCCGCCTACATCCGCGCCATGTTGGCCGCCAGCGGGGTCGCCCTGAAACTGGGCAGCCCCGTCGCCGCCCTGGAAGCAGCCACCGACGGCTGGCGCCTGCGGGATGCCCAGGGTCATCGCATCGCCGAGGCGCCCCTTGTCGTGTTGGCCGGCGGCCATGGCCAACTGTCGCTGCTCGGCGAACTGGCTGCCGGCTTGACCGTGCAGCGCGGCCAGTTGACCCACTTGCCGGAAGCGCCCTGGTGCCCCATCGTCCCCATCGCCGGCGACGGCTACGCCATCGCCGATGGCCGCGGCGGCCTGTGGTGCGGTGCGACGACCCAGGACGGTGATCTCGACCCGGCGCTGCGCGAGGTTGATCAGGCCGACAACCTCGCCCGCTACGCGCGCTTGGCCGGCCTGGCCACCCCGCCGCAGGCGCCGCTCGCCGGCCGCGTGGCCTGGCGCCTCATCGCGCCGGACCGCCTGCCGCTGATCGGCGGTCTGGCGGCTCCCGGTGAGGCGGCCGAGCAACTGCGCCTGCAGCCACGCCAGCCGGGGCTCATCGCCTGCACCGGTTTTGCCTCGCGAGGCATCACCTGGGCGGCCCTGGCCGGGCGCCTGGTCGCGGCGCTGGCCCTGGGCTCGCCACGGCCGCTCGAGGCCGAGCTGCTGGACGCTGTCGACCCGCTGCGCTTCGCGTTGCGCCAGCGACGCAGGCCGGGCGGCTGAGCCGGCCTGTTTGGCCCTGGTTCGGGCAACTATTGCCGCTTCCTCCCCCATATCGCTCTTCCGCCCCACCAGAGCCGGCGGCACACTGCGC
>NZ_JBFUMO010000682.1:0-2772 GCF_054049355.1 Roseateles sp. P5_E11
GTCCTTTTCCTTATCTGATGGAGACGACGGCATGAGCGGTTCGCAGCGGTTGAAGTTGGCTCTGGGCGTTGTGCTCGGCGTGGTCACCGTGGGCGCCGGCATGGCGCTGTCCGGCCTGGGCGACACCGCCGGCGCCGCCAAGGGTTGGTTGTATGCCGTCCTGGCGCTCACCTGGGTGGCCGGCCTGTTCGGCCTGCTGGCCAGTGGCGGCTCGGGCGGCAGCCTGCATGCGGCCACCGAGGCCGCCGAGGCGCTGGCTCGCTTTGACCTGACCCACCCCATTCCGCGCGGCGGCAGTGGTGACGTCGGACGCCTGCTCGGCGCGCTGGACGACACCCAGCAAGGGCTGCAAAAACTCATCGCCAAGGTGCGCGAAGYCGCCGACAGCATTGGCACGGCCAGCGCCGAAATCGCCACCGGCAACCTGGACCTGAGCCAGCGCACCGAGCAGACGGCGAGCAATCTGCAGAACACCGCGTCCTCCATGTCCGAGTTGACCGGCACCGTCAAGCAGACGGCCGACGCAGCCATGACGGCCAACCAGCTTGCCAGCTCCGCCGCCAGCGTCGCCCGGCGCGGCGGCGAGGCCGTGTCGCAGGTCGTCGCGACCATGGATCAGATCAGCCACAGCTCGCGCAAGATCAACGAGATCATCGGCACCATCGACGGCATCGCCTTCCAGACCAACATCCTGGCGCTGAACGCCGCCGTGGAAGCGGCCCGCGCCGGCGAGCAGGGCCGTGGCTTCGCCGTCGTGGCCGGCGAGGTGCGGCTGCTGGCCCAGCGCAGCGCCGAGGCCGCGAAGGAGATCAAGAGCCTCATCAGTGCCAGCGTCGAGCGTGTGGACTCCGGTACCCAGCAGGTGCAGGACGCCGGCGCGACGATGACCGAGATCGTCGCCAGCGTGCAGCGCGTGACCGACATCATTGGYGAAATCAGCGCCGCGGCGCGCGAGCAGAGCGAGGGCATCGGCGTCGTCAACGGCTCCGTCGTGCAGCTCGACCAGATGACGCAGCAGAACGCCGCCCTGGTGGAGGAATCCGCCGCCGCGGCCGAAAGCCTGCGCGAGCAGTCGGCCCGCATGGCCGAGGCCATTGGGGTGTTCAAGCTCAGCGGCGGCGCGGCCCACCGACCGGCAGCGCCCAGGGCACCGGCCGCGCACCGGCCCGCGCCGGCCAAGCCGGCGGCCAAGGCCCCGGCACCCAGGCCAGCCGCCAATGCCAGGCCGACCGCCGCGCCCATGGCCAGGCCGGCGCCCGCAGCTGCGCCGCGCCCTGCCCCGGCGCCAGCGCCGGCGAAGGACGACGGCGATTGGGAGACCTTCTGAGCCGCGTCACGCAGCGCCATTGAACGGGAGCCGGGCAATGCCCGGCTCTTTGCTTTTGGGAATCAGGGGCCGCCCGTCCCTCGTTCAGGGACGCGACCGCCGGCGCCCAGCGTGGCGGGAGCCGCCCTTACAGCCTGAAACGCCAAAGGTCGCCCGGCTTGTTGCGCCCCAGCGCCACACCCGGGATGTTCCCAGCCCGCGCGGCGGCATGGGTGAGCAAAGTCATGCCAGCGCCGCACCGGCGCCCCCTGCGGCAGACCCGCCGCGTTTTCCAAAAAACCAGGAGCTTCCGATGTTTCGCCCGATCTTTCGCCTCGCGCTGCTGAGCGTGACACTCTCGGCCACCTTGGCCCAGGCCCAGTCCAATCGCGCCGACGCCAACGCACTGAAGAGCCGCGCCGAAGGCCATGTGCGCCAGTTTCCCGGACTCAGCCTGCACGGCAGCGAGCACAGCTACAGCGTGCGCGACATCGTCATCGACAGCGACGGCGGCAGCCATGTGCGCCTGGACCGCAGCGTCGCGGGCCTGCGCGTCATCGGCGGCGACCTCATCGTGCAGACCGACCGCTTCGGCACCCTGCGCGCCATGCACCACAACCTGCGCTGGCGCCTGGACGGCATCGCCACCAAGCCGGCCCTGAACGCCAATCGCGCCGCCATGGCCGTGCTGCGCACGATGGACGGCGATGCCGGCAAACCCGAACTCGTCATCTATGCCCGCGACCAGGCGCCCGCCCTGGCCTGGGACGTGCCCGTCTCCGGAGAAAGCGCCGATGGCACGCCGTTCGAGAAGCATGTGATCGTCGACGCCTTGGATGCCCGCCAGCTCGACGCCTGGGACGACATCCACACCGCGGCCGCCAACGGCACGGGCAAGACGCTGTACAGCGGCAACGTGGCGCTGACGACCAACAGCATCAGCGGCGGCTACGAGCTGCGCGACCCGAGCCGCGGCGGCACCTACACGATCAGCATGGGCGGCCGCAAGAACGGTGGCAGCGTCATGACCGACGCCGACAACAGCTGGGGCAACAACGCGACCAGCGACGCCGCCAGCGCTGGCGCCGATGCGCAGTACGGCACGGCCATGACCTGGGACTACTACAAGAACGTGCATGGCCGCAACGGCATCGCCAATGACGGCAAGGGTGCCTACAACCGCGTCCACTACAGCCGCAACTACGCCAATGCCTACTGGTCGGACTCCTGCTTCTGCATGACCTATGGCGACGGCGACGGCACCAGCATCAAGCCGCTGGTGTCCCTGGACGTGGCCGGCCACGAGATGAGCCACGGCGTCACCAGCCGCACGGCCAACCTGACCTATTCCGGCGAGTCCGGCGGCCTCAACGAGGGCAACTCCGACATCTTCGGCACCATGGTCGAGTTCTACGCCGCCAATGCCAGCGACCCGGGCGACTACCTGATCGGCGAGAAGATCATGG
>NZ_JBFUMO010000683.1:0-2765 GCF_054049355.1 Roseateles sp. P5_E11
CCCTTGGACATGCGCGCTGGCACTGAAGCGGCGCTGGCCCGCGTGGTCAACGCCTTCGGTGCCGCCAGGCCGCATCGCGCCTACTTGTTCGCCAACCGCAGAGCAAACCGCATGAAGGTCCTTGTGCATGACGGTATTGGGGTGTGGCTCGCGGCCAGGCGGCTCAACGTCGGCAAGTTTGTCAGGTCGCAAGATGGCGCCAGCACGCTGACCCTGACGCGCGCACAGCTCGGTGCTCTGGCCCTGGGGCTGCCCTGGCAGCGCCTGGGTGCCCGAGCAGAGACGCTGGACTACCAGCCGGGCGTGTTCACCGTCGACTTCAAGACTTGCTGGATCGCTTGCCAACGCACTCGGCCAGCAGGATCGACGAGCTCCTGCCGCATCGCTGGTCACCAGCCACGGTGGTGAAGTCGCCCACGAGGTGACTGAGGGCGTGCGCCGCGATGCGCTGGCGCCGCAGCAAGACCTCCAACGTGCCGGCGGTGATGCGCAGTTCCACGGCGGCGCCGACGTGCTGGCGSGGCACCGAGCAGTGGTGGCCCCCGAAGACCACGTGATAGTCGATGTTGACCCGCGCCGGCTTGAACTGCGTAAGCATCGGCGTTGCTGGCAGCGGCTTCGAGGCCGGCGCATCCGGCGCTGAGAAGGCCGTCGCCCGGCAGCCGGGCAGCTTCTTGAACCGAGATTTGGGAGAAACTAGGTCCCGTCGGCCAACGGCCGCTGAGCCGTTGCAATCATCCGCATCGAAAGGGAGTCAATGAACATCAAGAAAGGCCTGTATGTGGCCTTGCTGCCACTGTTGCCATTCGCAGCACAGGCGCAGGACCAAGGCAGTTATCTGAGGCAGGCCCTGCTGCAGGGGCTTTCGATCTCCGTCCAGATCGATTGCAACAAACCAGACTATGGCGCTCTTGCGCACTGCCGCACCTATGCGGTCAGCTACAACGCTGCAACGGATGCGTTCACCGCCAGCGGCCCCGTCGCGCCTGCCCTTTGGGTCCAGACCGATACACGCACGATCCCAGGTGCGTTTGCGRATGGCTATCTTGTGATCTGGGGCGCAAAGTTCTCGATCACCAGCAGCGGCAACGTCCTTCCCGAAGGGTCGACCACAAGCATCGGTACCGCCTACATCAACAACATCGCGGCGGCTCTGGAGGCCCAATTGCCGGCCCGCCTCAACGTCACATGCGGCCCGAACAACGGCGTCGTCGCCTGTGGCGAATATTCGATCTACTACTCGTCCGGCGAAGCCAAGTATGTGGCCACAGGGCCGGCCAAGTACGGTGACAGCAACCCCACGGCCACGCTGCAGATATCCCGCTCGACAAGCGTCAATGCGCCTCCGGCCATGGAAGCCATCAGCATCAATGGCGGCTCGACGCTGCTGTTCGACCGCAACGGCAATCTGCGCACGACCGGCGGCGTTGCCGTCGGCACGATTTCGACGACGGGCTTCACACCCAGCGTGTCGACCAGCACGACGGACAAGTACGTCCAAACAGCCATCAACGGCACCGGCCAGTGCCATAGCACGAGCTACAACTGGACGGCGCCCCAGCAGACCGCCATCAAGGAAATCAGCACGGCGGCAACCAGCGCCTTTCTTGGCGGCACTCCCTATGTCTGGGGCAACACGTCCCCTCCAAGCGGCTCAGCGACCTTCAGGAACGAAATCCATCAATATGGCTATCTGCCGGTATTCAACAGCGGACGCGTCAGCTTCGCCCCCAACGGCCGTCCGCTGATTCGCGACCGGTACCTGAACCTTCAGGTATTGGGCGACAACGGCACATGGAAAGCGGTGTCGCTCAGGGAAATCGCCAAGGAGTCGCTCAGGCGGCAGAACATCAACTGGACGGTCAATCCCAACTATGGTCAAGCCGGCCTGTATTCGCAGGCCCCGGAGAGCGAGCAACGCGTCGTCTTCGACAACGAATGCAATGCCTATACCGTCATTGACACCTTCAGGTCCAGCCTCGGCTACGCCATCCTGCTCCATTCACCGGATGGCGGCCAGACATGGGCAGCTTTCCCGATTCCCAGTGGCAGCAGCTGGAGCGGAGACGGCGGTGATGCAGCAGTCGGCATGGAAGTACCGTCCGGGCCCACCACCGCATTGGCAGCCCCGCCAGCGATCACGGTTCACCAAAATCAGGTGAGCGACGATCAACGCAAGGGCACGGTCTCGACCCGTCCCTTGCTGGCCTTCTTCCCAAAGAAGACGGGTGCGACGCTGACGACCATTGAAGGCCCCTATCAGATTGCGGCGCAGACGCTGATCACGCCGTATCACTCCGGAACCGAGTCGTACATCGTGACGACCGGCGGCGCTACGGGCACCACGCACTTTGGCTACCCGGGCACCGGCATCGTGGCCGACACCGTCGAACCGGGCCGCAAGGGCGTGCCCCTCATGCTCGCGTCTTTCTCCCGTTCGACCCATCAGCTCACCGGCGCGCCGTTGCAACTGGGGGTTGGACTTGCCGGCAGCAGCGGCGACACGGCGGCAAACATCGCCGCGAATGACAGCGTGCCGGACAACCATGCGGGCGTGTCCCTGGCACTGGATTCGAACAACTACATCCACGCGGTTCTTGGTGGGCATGCCTCACGCCTGCTGTATCGAAAGACGACAACCCCCAACAACGCCAGCAGTTGGAGTGCCAGCGTCAGCATCGGCGCAACGAACGACGACGACACCATCGCGCCGAACTTTTCGGACACCTACTCTTACCCTTCGATCGTGCTGGACGCCTACTACC
>NZ_JBFUMO010000684.1:0-2758 GCF_054049355.1 Roseateles sp. P5_E11
TTCCTACGCCTGGCTGCCTGGCGCGGACTGGACTCGCATCGACTTCCCGGCCTGGTTCGGCAGCGGGCCGCGCTTTGTCGCGCCCTATCCGGCCTCGCTGCTGAAGATGATGGTGGCCGTCGGCATGGGTCATCTCGTCGATGCGGGTCGCAGCGACTGGGCGCTGCCTCTGAACTTCACGGGCAAGACCCGCGCAATGGCCGACTGGCTGTTTGACATGATCACCGTCAGCAGCAACGAGGCGACCTCGGCGCTGGTTACCCATCTGCACGAGCGCGGTGCCATCCGTCGCGAAGGCGGCCGCGAGGTGCACAACGAGATGCACGAGTTGTTCGCTGCCGCTGGCCTGCCGGGCTTGATGATCGCCAACACCCAGCCCGATGGCGGTTGGGGCAATGCGGCCGGCTCGGGCGTCGGGCAGATCCAGATGACGGCCTGGGACGCGCTGCGGCTGATGTGGCGGCTGGACGCGGACGCGCCCGCCCAGCCCACGCTGATCAGCCCCGCCAGCCGCGAAGTCATCCGCCGCGCGCTCGATGCACAGAAGCTGCACCACAACCTCAGCAGCGAGTCGCTGCGAGCCTTGCCGGGTTGGGTGCCCGGCATCCCGGTGCACTTCGCCCACAAGACCGGCAACACGCAGAACTACACGAGCGACGCCGGCATCGTGCACGACGGCGACTTGCACTACTTGATTGCGGTGACCACCAGCCTGGGGATGCGTTACGCACCGCATCCGGAGGCTTCGACAACCTGGAAGCTGCCGGCCCTGGGCGCAGCCGTTCACCAATGGCTGAAGACGAATTCCTGATCCCGCCGCTGCGCCCGGGCGCATGCGTCGCCGTCATCGCGCCGGCCGGCCCGCCCAAGCCAGGTCGGCTCGATTCAGTTGAAGGCTGGTTGTGCGAGCGCGGTTATCAAGCCCGTCTGTTGCCAAGCTGCTTCGGCCCGCCACCGCTGGACTTCCTCGCCGCACCCGACGCCGTGCGCCTGGCCGACGTGCACGCGGCCTTCGGCGACCCGCAGTTCGACGCCGTGCTCGCGCTGCGCGGCGGCTCCGGTTGCATCCGGCTGATGGATGGCATCGACCTCGGCCTGCTGGCGCACACGCGCAAGCTGCTGATCGGCTACAGCGACCTGACCGTGCTGCATGCACTGCGCAGCCAGGCGGGCATCCCGTCCCTGCACGCGTCCATGCCGGCCAGCGACTGGGGCCTGCCCGGCGCGCAAGCCGACACCGATGCGCTGTTCGAGGGCCTGGCTCGCGGTTGGCGCGTCGGTGACGTCATCGGTCAGGCTCCGCCACATGCGCTCAGCCACGGCGGCAGTGCGAGGGGCCACCTGATCGGCGGCAATCTGGCGATGTTCTGTGCGTTGCTCGGCACGCCTTATCTGCCCGATGCCGACGGCGCCTTGCTCTTCATCGAGGACATCAGCGAAGAGCCCTATCGTGTCGACCGCATGCTGAGCCAACTGCGCCTGGCCGGTGTGCTGGACCGCATTGCCGGTCTTGTCGTTGGCAGCTTCAGCGGCGCTGAGAGTCCCGACGCCGTGCTGGCTGATCACCTCCCCAAGCTGCGCTGCCCGGTGCTCGCCGGCTGGCCTTCGGGCCATGGGCAGCCGAATCGGCCGCTGCCGTTGGGCGTAGCCGCCGAGATGGCCGTCGCTGCCGGCACGCTGACCCTCGTGTGAACGGCCTTCTCGACTGCGAAGCAGCCGAGTGAGGAGGGCCAGTCACGCGCCGCCAGGCGTGCCGCGCTTGCGCGGGTTGGGCCGCCTCGCGGCACAACTGGCACTCATCAAAAAAACAGCCCCGACACAGGCGGGGCTGGAAACCGGCTTCCGGGGCCGGCAGGGAGTCAGAGGGGTCAGAACATGCGGTACTCAAGGCGCAGCGTGAACGAGCGGCCGCGCGGGTCGGCCACGCGCGGTTCCCAGCTGGAGCCGGCGCCGGTGTTGGTGTCGTAGGTGACGCTGAACGGCGGGTCTTCGTTGAGCAGGTTCTTGATGCCGGCCGTGATGGTCAGGTTCTTGATGCCGCCGTAGGCCAGGCTGGCGTTCAGGATGGAGTAGGCCGCCACGCGCGGGTTCCAGTTCGCCGGCGTCACGGTGCCGTTAGCCACGCCGGGCAGCACGAAGTCCTGGTAGCCGGTGCGGTAGACATGCTGGAACGTGGCCGCCCAGTCGCCCTCGGTGCGGGTCAGCGTGGCGGTGTGCTTCCAGCGGATGCCCAGGTCGCCGGCCCGGGTGAAGCGGCCGACCTCGCTGCTGCCCATCGGCGCGCTCGGCACCAGGCGCGACTTCTTGTCGAGCAGGTAGGACACGTCGAAGCTGCCCGTCCACGCCGCGCCGAAGGCGTTGGTGTTGCCGCGCAGGCCCAGTTCCAGACCCTTGGTGTTGGTCTCGCCGGCGTTCACATAGCGGGTGTCGACGGCGAGGAGCTTGCCGCTGCCGTCACGGATGAAGTTGTCCTTGAAGTACTGGTAGTTCTCGGCCAGCGTCGTCAGGCCGAAGGACTGGATCGTGCCGGTGCGTTCGATCGACCACCAGTCCAGGCTGGCCACCAGGTCTTTCGTTKGCTGGAAAACGACGCCCGCGCTGTACATCTTGGCCTCTTCAGGGCCCAGCGTCGATTTGCCGCCGAACAGGGTGCTGAAGTCGCGCACGGACTGGCAGCCCGGCGTGTTGGAGACGACGCGCGAGGAGCAGGTGGCCGGGTCGGTGAAGTCGGCGCCGACGAAGGTGCTCTCCGTGATCG
>NZ_JBFUMO010000685.1:0-2749 GCF_054049355.1 Roseateles sp. P5_E11
CGCACGCACAGCAGCGGGCCTTCGGGCGTGAACTGCAGGATTTCGATATCGGGCGCCGGCTTGGCCAGCACATTGGGAATGGCCGCGATGGCCGGACGCAGCCGCGCGATGGCGTCCAGCGGGTCCACGCTGTTGGCGACCTTGGCTAGGCAGTCGACGCGGCGGAACGCCTGCGCCGAGTAGTTCTGGATGGCGCTGCTGAACACGGTGTTGTTGCCGACGAGGGTGTGAACGTTGTCCGGCGTGTTGATGGTGGTGCCAAAGAGACCAATCTCGGTCACCGTGCCGGTTACGCCACCGGCCTGCACGAAGTCGCCCACCTTGAAGGGGCGCAGCACCTGCATGAAGACGCCGGCCGCGAAGTGGGTCAGCAACCCGCCCCAGGCGGTGCCAATAGCCAGGCCTGCGCCGGCCAGCAAGGCGGCGAAGGAGGTGGTCTTGACGCCGAAGATGTCCAGGATCGCGAGGATGAGGACGAGGTTCAGCAGCACGCTGAGGATGGAGCGCAGATAGGTGGCCAGCGTCGAGTCGATGCGCTTGCCGCGCTCCAGCGCCGCAGAAAATACGCGCAGCGCGATTGAAATGAGCCACCGGCCCACAACCCAGGCGGCGATGGCCGCGAGAATCTTCAAGCCGAAGTCCACGCCCTGGGTGCTGAGAAACAGCCAGATGGCTTCCGTATTCATCATGTCGAGTCACTCTCTGTGAAAACCCGCGCATCGTCGCAGCTGCCGGCCGTGTTTGCCAGGCCTCCAAACCCCGAGAACGAGCGTCTTGTCGGCCTCGCGCCGGTGTTTGACGCCCAGGCCCGCCTGCTGGTGCTCGGCAGCTTTCCCGGCGCTGCTTCGCTGCAGGCAGCGCAGTACTACGCGCATCCGCGCAATGCCTTCTGGCCCGTCATGGCGGCGCTGCTGGGCGAACCGGATCTGGCGACGCGGCCCTATGCCGAGCGCCTGCAGGCATTGCGCCGCGGCCGTGTGGCGCTGTGGGACGCCGTGGCTGCCTGCCGGCGCGAAGGCAGCCTGGACACGGCCATCGAAGCCGCCGAGCCGAGCGATCTGATGGATCTCGTTGCCCGGCTGCCGCAGCTGCGCGCGATTGCCTGCAACGGCGCGCTCGCTCACCGGCAGACGCTGCTGGCCCTGGGCGACGTGGCCTTGCCCGTGCTGCGACTGCCGTCGACGAGCCCAGCGCATGCCGGCCTGAGCCTGGCGGACAAGATCGCCGCCTGGCGGGCCGGGCTGGCGCCGTATCTGGTGGCCTAGGATCCCGCCTATGACAAGACTGCTGACGACCGGGCGATGAAGCCCAAGCCAAGGACCTGGGGCCCGGCGACGCTGAGCGAATTTGACGGCGTGCGTTTTCTGCACCTGGACTCGATCTGGGTGCAAGGTGCAATGCGTATCCGCAAGCCGGATCAGCTGGAGCTGGAGTACATCCAGCGCATGTGCGCCTGGATGTTGTGGCGGGACCCGGCCGCACTGGGCGAAGGCCATGCCGTGCAACTCGGCCTGGGCGCCGCGGCGCTGACGCGCTTTTGCCATGGCCAGCTGAAGATGCGCACGACGGCGGTGGAGATCAACCCCGAGGTCATCGCCGCCTGCCGGCAGTGGTTCCGTCTGCCGGGCAACGATGCCCGGTTGAGCGTCGTCAACGGCGACGCCGCGGCCTGGGTCAACGACGACGCCAACCTGCAGACGGTGGATGTGTTGAACGTGGACCTCTACGACCATGACGCGGCGTCGCCCGTGCTGGACGACGAGGCCTTTTACGCCGCCTGCCGCGGCGTGCTGGCGGACGGCGGGCTGATGACGGTCAATCTGTTCGGTCGCAGCGCGAGCTTTGCGCGCAGCGCATTGCGTATCGCCAAGGCCTTCGGGTCGGATCAGGTCTGGAGCCTGGCGCCCACCAAGGAGGGCAACACCGTCGTCGTCGCGGCGCGCGGCGTGCAGGTGCCACATCGTGACATCCTGGAGCAGCGCGCAGCTAATATCGAATCGCGCTTCAAGTTGCCGGCCCGCAAATGGCTTAGGCTGGTGCGGCCGCTGCCGATGAGCATCCTCAACGCCCTTTGAGAAGCCGAGCCTCGATGTCGACCAAGTCCAAGCCACTGGCTGCCCCCACGAAGACTGAAGGCCGCCTGGAATGGCGCCAGCTGCTGCATTGGCTGCAGGAGGATGGCCTCATCGACGAAAGCCAGGTCCAGCGCACGGAGCAGCGCTTCGCGGCCGGCGATAGCGCCTTGCATCCCCTCGTTCGCCTGGGCCACGCCGCTCTGGTGCGCCTGTCGACTGGCAAGCCACTGGATGTGGACGCATTGTCCGAATGGCTGGCAGTGCGCGCCAAATTGCCTTATCTGCGCATCGACCCGCTGAAGGTGGACGTGGGCCGCGTCGGCGACGTGATGTCCATCGGCTATGCCGAAGCCAAGCGCTGCCTGCCGGTGCAGTTCGGCCTCAATGACGTGACGATCGCGACATCCGAGCCCTTCGACATCAGCTGGGTCGCGCAGATTGAGTCGCATGTGCGCAAGCCCATCAAGCTCGTCATTGCCAACCCGCTGGAGATCGCGCGCTACACGACCGAGTTCTTCACGCTGGCACGTTCGGTACGCGCCGCAGCCAAGGCGGGCGAGCAGAGCCAGGTGGCCAGCTTCGAGCAGCTTGTCGAACTCGGCAAGACCAACAAGCAGCTTGATGCCAATGACCAGGGCGTCGTACAGGTCGTCGACTGGCTGTGGCAATACGCC
>NZ_JBFUMO010000686.1:0-2737 GCF_054049355.1 Roseateles sp. P5_E11
CGCTGGTAGAAGCGCTCGGTCAGCCGTTGCAGCGCGGGCAGGCTGCCCAGCCAGTCGTAAAGGGTGGGGATCGCGGGATCGCTCATGGGGGTGAGGGCAGTGTGGATGCGCTGGACGTGGGGTTGGCCGTGACCTTCACAAGTCGGTGTTTGCCCGCGGTCAGCCACAGCGCAAACGCCAGCTCGCCCACCAGGACCGGCAGCATGACGGCCGGGAACAGCAGCCTGGCGAACGCCGGCGCCAGCAGCAGCGCGAAGCTGTTGAGCAGATAGGCCAGGCCCGCGAGTGCGAGCAGCCAGCCCAGCACGCGTGGCAGCACGCCGCTGTGAGCGATCAGCGCACCGCAGATGACGCAGGAGAAGCCGAAGAACACCAAGCCGATGGCAAAGCCCTGGCCGTGCAACTGAACCGCCAGCATCGCCAGCGCCTCGCGCTGGGCTGGCGGGAAGGCGGTGCCCATGGCGGGGCCGGTCAGCAGGTCCAGCGCCGCGAGCAACTGCACGCGGTTGGCGACGAGCATGGCCGTCTGCACGAGGTTCAGGCCAGCCGCAGTCAGTGCCAGCGGCTCGTTCACGGGCCGCAGCAGCCGCCACATCATGACGATGATCGGTAGGTCCAGCACCTGCATCAACAGGTCTGCGCCCAGGCCCAGGCGCCACAACTGCGGGTGGGCGGCGATGCGCTCGGCCGTCGCGGCGGCATCGCCGGCAACGACGAGGCTGCCGCGCACGAAGGCTTCGCTCCACAGCCCGAGCGCAATGATGGCGAGGTAGCAAAGCCCGGAGATGCGCAGTTCGCGCGAGCTCACGCTGATCATGCCGGCCTCACGGCATGCCAGGCCCAGCGGGCCGTGCCGCGCACCAGCCAAGACAGGCCGGCGATGATGCCGCCGACCAGCGTTGGCAGCACGGCGCCAAACGTCCAGCTCATGCCGAGCGCGAAGCCGAAGAGGCTTTCCGGGCGATGGGCCGGCAGCAGTACCGCAAGCAGCAGCATGCCGAAGAAGATCGCCTCGGTCAGCGCCTGGAGCTGGAGGCTGAAGGCCAGCGACAGTGCTGCGCCGGTTAGCAGGGGCAGCGCGAAACCCAGCGCGATTGGCGCCCAGTCCTGCATCGTTGCCGGGCGGCGCGGCAATCGACCAGCCGCCCAGGCGGYCAGGGCCGGCAACAGCAGCAAGCCCCAGGCGTTGGACAGGCCCGGCAGATCGGGACGCTGCAGCAGATGGTGGCTGACGATGCCGCCATGAAGGGCCTCCCAGCCAAGATGCAGGATTTCGGCGAGGCCGGCGAGGGCGGCGAGCGCCAGGCGCGGTGGGGTGATGTAACGCATCCGCCGGAGTGTGGCCGAGGAGATGCGTGGCGGCGGCACGGGCTGCGACCGGCGGCAGGGGCGGGGCGGTCAGCTGCAATGCCGGCCGACAGTCGGCAGGGTGATTAACGGAAGCAACGCCGGGTAACAGCTGTCGGGCTCACCCGGCTCTAGAGTCGAGGCCTTGCCACGACCGAAGTCCCAGCCCATGCGCCATCGCCTTTTGAGCGTTTCCGTTCCGACTCTGCTGGCCTTGCTGCTCGCGGGCTGTGCCGCGGTGCGCGACGGGCGTGAGGCACGCGGGCGTGACGGGCGTGACGCGCACATGGCTCAGGCGCCGTCGGTGGCGGGCGTCGCGGAGGAGAGCTTCGGCAAGCCGGCCTGGGGACGCAAGGGCGAGTTCTCGCTGAGCGGCCAGCGCGTGCGCTACGAGCGCGGCGCCGAGCGGCTGGCCTTGTTCGAGCCTTTGCCCGCCAATCTGCGCACGCCGCTGAACTTCAGCTGGCAGGGGCCGGGGGGCGAAAGCTCGACCGTCTGCGAGGCCTGGACATCGGAGTCCAGCGCCAATGGCCGCCTGACGGACAGCAAGCCCTGGGTGCTGAGCTGCCGCTGGGGCAATGCGCCAGCCGCCATGCTGCAGATCGGCGAAGGCCAGATGCGCCGCGGCAAGCTCAGCCGCGAAGGTGCCTACCGCCGCGGCGAGCTGACGGTGGGGCTGCGCTCAGTGCATCTCCACGAAGGCAGCGCGCAGCCGCAAACAGTGGCCACGGGCTACGAGATGCTGCACCAGGGCACCGTCGTCGGCAGCCTGGACCTGAGCGGCAGCCAGCCGCGGCTGCGCCGCCCCGACCCGGCCACACCGTTGGGGCGGGCCGTCACGGAGGCGGCTCTGGCCCTTGCGCTCGCCTGGGAGCCGAGTTGAGCTGAACTGAACTGACGCCAGGGGCGTCAGGTCTCCAGCTTCAACGGCGGTACGCGCCGGCGCAGTGGCTGGGCCTTGACGATGCTGGAGCTGGTCTGGGCGCAATCGGCCAGCCTGTCCAGGGCCTGGTCGAGGTGCTCGATGGAGCGCAGCGCCAGGCGCAGCACGCAGCAGTCGTCGCCGGTGACCTTGTCGCACTCCAGCGCCTCGGGCATGTCCTCGATGCGCTGCTGCACCTGGGCCAGCGCACCGGGCATGGGTCGCACGCGCACGATGGCCTGCAGCGTGAAGCCCAGGGCCACCGGGTCGATGTCGATGGTGAAGGCGCGGATCACGCCGCGCTCGCGCAGCCGCRCCAGTCGCTCCGAGGTGGCGGGCGGCGACAGCCCAATCGCCTCGGCCAGGTCCTTCAGCGGCGCACGGGCGTCGGCGGCCAGGGCGGCCAGCAGCAGGCGGTCGATGTCGTCGATCATGATTAGGTTCGAATGGATAAGTGCCGTCGTTGAT
>NZ_JBFUMO010000687.1:0-2728 GCF_054049355.1 Roseateles sp. P5_E11
GCATCAATGAGGATGTGGCGCTGCACGGTCTCGGGCGCTCCGCCCCAGCCGGCAATCTCATTGATGCTGCGCCCGCAACCGCGACACCAACCGCTGGCTGCATCCATCTGGCAGACGTTGACGCAGGGCGAAATGACCGCAGGTTTCATGCTTGGACGACGTCGATGACGGGCGCGCCCGTCAGCTTCTCCAGCTCGCCGGGCGTCAGCTTGAACACGCCGTTCGGATGCCCAGCCGCGGCCCAGATGATTTCGAAGCGGAACAGCTCGCGGTCGATGAAGAGTTGAGGGGGTGCCGCGCCATCACTGGGTGCGAAGCCGGCCGGTGACACGCCACCGATGGAGAAGCCGGTGCGCGCCTTGACGAAGTCGGCGTCGGCGCGGCCCAGAGCGCCCGTGTGGGGCTTGAGCTTGGCCTCGTCGACACGCCTGTCGCCCGAGGTGATGACGAGGACGGCCGCGTCATCGGCCTTGCGGCGGAAGACGACGGACTTGGCAATCTGGCCCAGGGTCACGCCCAGGGCGTCGGCGGCCTCCTGGGCGGTGCGGGCCGCAACGTCCAGCCACAGCGGCCGGTGGGGATGGGCCAGGGCGGTGAGCGCGGCGCTGACGCGCAGGAAGCCTTCGGGTCGGGTATCGCGGAGATCGGTATCAGCCATGGCCGCAATTGTGTCGCGGCCGGCGCCCGCCACGTCAGTCGCGGTCCTTGCCCTTGTGCTTGCCATGGCCCTTGCCATGGCCTTTGCCCTGGTCGTTATCGTCGCCCCGCCGCTCGTAGCGCTCCTGGTACCAGTCCTCGCGGACGAAGTAGACCGGCATGCCGCAGGCGTTGTACTTGGCGCAGTGCTTGTCCCAGTGCTTCTGGTGGCCGGGCGGGATGCGCATATAAACGGGCTCGACATGCACCGGCCGGCGCTGCACCCAGACGGGCTCGCGCAGCACGACGGGCGGCGGCGCCGTCTGGCCGATGTCGATGCGGCCGTAGAAACCAGGCTGGCCAATCTGCACCGACACACCGACGTCGGTGGCCTGGGCGGCGCCAGCAATCAGCAGCAGCGTGATGAGGGGCAGGATCTTCTTCATGGTGTCTCCTTGCTTCAGGCCAGGTTTCAAGCTTAAGGCAGCGTGAAATCGAAATCGTAGAAATGCTGGTGGCCTTCAACGCGGATGTTCATGCGGCCCGCCAGGCCGGCCAGTGCGCCGGTCCCGGAGTCTGGCACAACGGTGATGGCGAGGCTGGGCGTGCCGCGCTCCATCAGGCCGTGATGCACGAGGGCGAAGCTACCCTCGCGGCCCTCCAGGCTGCCGGTCACGGTCTCCAGCGCCACATAGGCCGCCGAGCCGGCGATGCTGCCGTGCGTGGCCAGCATCTGGCCGGCGCCACGGGCCTCGAGGGCGCCGCGATATTGCTTGTCCAGCACCATGCGGCCGAGGGCCGGACTTGCCGCCTCGGCAGCCTGGGCCGTCATCCCCACCGTGAACTCACCGCTGACCGTCGCCATCACCACTCTCCTTCGAGCCGGGCCGGCTCGCCAACGCCGATTCGACCACGGGCTGCCCCTCGGCGGCGAGGGGTGTGAACAGTGGCTTGGCGACCCGCACGGGGATGACATCCAGTCGGGCCTGCAGCACCGTGTAGTCCTCGCCGCCGCCGCGGACGGCACTGCGCCAGCCTACGAAGCCGGGGGCACGGCGCAGCCGGAACTCGAAGCCCACGTCGGGCGCCGGATCGTCGGCGTGCGGACGGGCGCGGTAGGCGAGGCCGCCCACCTCGGGCTCGGGGCCGTCCAGCAGCTGCGTCAGCGCGCCGAGGATGCAGCCGTCGCCGAGGATGTCGAGGAAGAACCGGTCGGACTGCAGGCGCGGCTTGAAGTCCGGGGCGCCAGGGTCGATGCGGGGCTCGCGCTGCTTGTGCGGCGCCGGCGTCGTCTCGCCGCTGGCCAGGTCGTGGCAGTCGCCATGGTCGAGATAGGACAGGCGCACGCCCTGCAGGTTGAAGGCCGGCAGCGCGGCGTCGCGTGTCGCGTCGCCGAGGTCGACAAGGACGGCGCCGCTGCCGCCGATGACCTCGAGTTGCCCGCCCTTGATGACGACGGCCGCGTTCTCGTCCACACCGAGGCCCAGGCGGCAGCCCAGGGACTGCAGGGCCGGCAGCATGCGGCCGATACGGCCGCGCTTGAGGAAATGCTGGTCGATCAGCAGGTCGGGGCCGAGGAAGGCCAGGCCCCGGTCGTATTCCAGGCCCGCCCGCCACTGGCCCTTGAGAACGGCCAGGCTGTCCATCGCATCGCGGAACATCATGCGGCTCATGACCGCGGCACCGGCACTGGTGCCAGCGATGACGCCGCCGCGCTCGAAGACCTGGCGGATGGCCGCCAGCATGGCCGTTGGCTCGCCGCCCGGCTGCAGCGTGTCGACGATGAGCTCCTGGGCGCCACCGGAGAAGAAGACGGCGCGGCAGGCAGCGACGCGGGCGATCAGGGCCGTATCGTGCAGCGTTCCCTGCAGATCTCCTGCTTCGAGATTGGGGGCGACGGGAATGATCTCGGCGTGCGCGCCGCAGCGCTCCAGCGCGGCGGCGATCTGGGCCGCAACGCGCTCGGGCTCATAGGCCGCGGTCGGGAAGACGGCGATGGACGCACCGGCGCCCCCGGCCTCGTCGACGATGCGCTGCCAGACGGCGTCGCTGTCAGCTTTGAGCGCGCCGCCGATGACGATGACGGTGCCGA
>NZ_JBFUMO010000688.1:0-2721 GCF_054049355.1 Roseateles sp. P5_E11
CCATGAGCCTGTGCATCGGCCTGCTGATCGACGACGCCATCGTCGTGCGCGAGAACATCGTGCGCCATGTGGCCATGGGCAAGGACCACCGCCAGGCGTCGTTCGACGGCACCAACGAGATCGGCCTGGCCGTCATGGCCACCACCTTCGCCATCTGCGCGGTGTTTGTGCCCGTCGCCTTCATGGGCGGCATCATCGGCAAGTTCTTCTACCCCTTCGGCATCACCGTCGCGGTGGCGGTGCTGGTCAGCCTGTTCGTCAGCTTCACGCTCGATCCGATGCTGTCGTCGGTCTGGCCAGACCCGCCGGGCACGCGCATCAAGCACTGGCCTGTCATCGGTCATCTCATCCGCGCGACCGACTGGAGCATGGACCGCCTGCACGACCTCTATGCCAGGACGATCGACTGGGCCTTCTCCGGCCGTCGCTACCGCGTCTTCGTGCCGCCGATTCCCGCCTATGGCCATCCGTTCAGCGCGGACGGCAAGCGCGACAAGGCCGCGAAGCGCGTGTTCCGCTTCGCGACGCTGACGCCGCGTGGCCTCGTCATGTGGGGTGCCTTCGCCAGCTTCGTCGCCGCACTGGCCCTGGCGCCCATGGTCGGCAGCGAATTCGTGCCCGAGACAGACAACGGCTTCACGCAGGTCAACCTGCGCATGCCGGTGGCCAGCAGCATCGAGCGCGGCAGCGCCAAGGTCGCCCAGATCGAGGAGATCCTCAAGAACTACCCCGAGATCAAGACCGTCTCGACCGTGGTCGGCAGCACCGGCGAAGGCCTGTCCACCGGCCGCAACCAGGCGGCGCTGAATATCACGCTGACCGACCGCAGCGAACGCAAGCGCACGCAAAAGGAGATCGAGGACGCCATCCGCGCCGACATTGCCAAGATCCCCGGCATCGAGGTCAGTGTTGGCTTCAACCGCCCGATCTGGATCACCATCCTGGGCAGCGACCCCGAAGTGCTGACCCAGGCCGCCACCGACCTGGTCGAGAAGATCAAGAAGATCCCCGGCGCCGTCGACGTGGACACGACCGTCAAGCCCGGCCTGCCGGCCTTTGCCGTGCGCCTGAAGGATTCGGCCATCCGCGAACTGGGCCTGACCGCCCCGCAGATCGCCTCCAGCCTGCGTGCCTACGTGAACGGCGAGATCGCCACCTACTGGACGACGCCGGATGGCAACCAGGTCGAGGTGCTGCTGCGCCTGCCGCGCGAACAGCGCGAGCGCATCGAGCAGATGAGCAAGCTGCCGGTGGCCTTCTCCAAGGACGGCGCGCCCATCGCGCTGGACCAGGTCGCGACCATCGAGCCGGTGTTCAACCCCGAGGTGATCCGCCGCGAGAACCTGCAGCGCCGCGAGGCCGTGTTCGCCGGCGTCCAGGGCCGCCCGGGCGGCGACGTGAATGCCGATGTGCAGAAGCTGATCAAGGCCACCCAGCTGCCCCCGGGCACCAGCTTCAAGGTGGACGGCGCCGGCAAGCAGCAGGCCGAGGCCTTCAACGGCCTGCTGGCGGCGATGGCGCTGGCCGGCATCTTCATCTACATCGTGCTGGCCAGCCAGTTCGGCAGCTTCCTGCAGCCCATCGCCATCATGGCTTCACTGCCGCTCGCCCTCATCGGCGTGATGCTGGCCCTGCTGCTGTGGCGCTCGACGCTGAATGTGTTCTCGATGATCGGCCTGGTGATGCTGATGGGCCTGGTGACGAAGAACGCGATTCTTCTCGTCGACTTCGCCAACCACGCACGCAAGGCCGGTGCGACGGTGGCCGAGGCGCTGCGTGAAGCTGGCCTGATCCGCATGCGCCCCATCATCATGACGACGGCCGCCATGGTCTTCGGCATGCTGCCGATGGCCATCGCGCTGAACGATGGCGGCGAAATCCAGGCGCCCATGGGCCGCGCCATCATCGGCGGTGTCATCACCTCTACGCTGCTGACGCTGGTGGTGGTGCCGGTGCTGTACAGCTATCTGGTGCGGGAGAAGAAGCCCGCCACGAAGAAGGCAGAGCAGGGCGGTGCCTCGTCGATGCCGCTGCACGGCATGCCCGGCGCGATGCCGGCGGACAAGGATTAAGCAAGAGATCCCTCGAGCGCTTCTGCGCTGGGGCCGGTCACKTCAAGTGGTCGGCCCTTTTTGCTTGTGCGAATTACAATCACGCCGATAGTAAGGAGTTGCCATGTCCGAATCCACCGTCACTGCCAAGGGCCAGACCACCATGCCCGCAGAAATCCGGGCGCTCGTGGATGCCAAGCCTGGTACGCGCCTGGTGTGGTCGGCCATGCCCGATGGCACCCTGATCGTGCGGGTCAAGAGCAAGTCCATCCTCGACATGGCCGGCATGCTCAAGGCCCCCAAGGGCAAGCGCATCGGCATCGATGAAATGAACCCCTGGCGCTGAGGCATGCCCGCGCTCGATACCAACGTCCTGGTGCGCTACCTCGTGCAGGACGACGCCGCGCAGGCTGCGGCGGTGCGCCAGCTGATGGCGCGGCTGACGGGTGAAGGCGCCACGCTCTTCGTGCCCGTCACCGTCGTGCTGGAGCTCGAATGGGTGCTGCGCAAGAGCTATGGCTTCGACAAGGACAGCGTGCTGCACGCCCTGTCATCGCTGTTCTCGGCGGCCGAGCTGAGCATCGAATCGGAGCGTGCGCTGGAGGTGGCGCTGCAGCTTTTCCGCCAAGGCCCGGCGGACTTCGCCGACTGCCTGCACATCGCGCTGGCC
>NZ_JBFUMO010000689.1:0-2721 GCF_054049355.1 Roseateles sp. P5_E11
TTTGCCCCCTGGGCAAGCGCCGCGCCTCCCCTATGCTCGGCCCCAAGCATCATGACCCCACGGCTTTTCGTTGCCATCGGCAGCTCGCATCTTTTCGGCCTGATCGACCGCTATATCGAGCCGGTGTCGTCGGCCAAGTACCGCTCGGTCTGGTCGACTGGCGTGCCGTTCCGTGAGCCCATCGAGCTGGATGCCCCGCCTGGCTGGCGTGGCGAGCATGTGCTCTACAACACCCCCGTGGCCGGGCCGCCGCCGATGCTCAAGGAGGGCGTGCTCTACATCCCGGACGTGCTGACGGGCGTGCTCGGTCACATCCCTCAGGAAGCCGAGGTCATCTTCTCGCTGCTGCGCGGCCAGGAGTTCGCGATCGCCGCCCTCGTCGACGACCCCTCGCATGCCGACTTCCTGGGCGACGACGGCCGGATGGAGCCGGGCCGGCGCTGGATGTCGCGCACCGATGCACTGGCCTGGGTGCGCCAGATCGCCGAGCCGCTGTGGACGACGCATCTGGCCCTGCGCCAGCAGTTCCCGCGCGCACGCATCGTGCATGTGCCGGCGCCGCCACCGGTGGAGTCGCATGAGCACATCACGGCCAATCCCGAAGCCTTCGGACAGCTGTTCGCCGTGCACGGCATCAAGCCCTTTGTGATGCGCCAGCGCATCTACCGGTTGATGTACGGCGACCTGAACCAGCGCCTGGCGCAGATGGGCGTCGTGAGCCTGGCGCCGCCCGCCGGCGCGCTGACCGGGAACGGCGGCCTGAAGGCCGAATTCGCGCGCGGCTGCCTGCATGGCAATGAGCTGTATGCCGAGCAGCTGGCGCAACAGATTCGAGAGGTGCTGGCAAATGTCCCATCCGTATGAGGCAATGCCGCCCCAGGCGTTCTGGCGCAAGACCGTCAGCGCCCAGGCCTGGGGCCAGCTCGACTTCAAGCCGAACACCAAGTTCAAGCTGACCCCGTCGCTGAAGATCGCGACGGCTGGTTCCTGCTTTGCCCAGCACATGGCCCGGCGGCTGGAGAGCTTCGGCCTCAGCCATTGGGTGGTGGAGCAGGCGCCGGCGGGCCTCACGCCCGAGCGGGCGCGCGAGCTGCAGTACGGCGTGTTCTCGGCCCGCTATGCCAATGTCTACACGGTGCGCCAGCTGCGCCAGCTCGTCGAATTCGCCTTCGGCCTGCGTGAGGGCGACCCGCCGGTGCTGACCGAAAAGGGCCGCATCTTCGACGCCCTGCGCCCGCGCGTCCAGGCTGGCGGCTATGACTCGCTGGCCGACCTGCGTGCCGACCGTACCTGGCATCTGGCCCAGGTGCGGCGTCTTTTCAGCGAGTGCGATGTCTTCGTCTTCACGCTCGGCCTGACCGAGGCCTGGGTGGAGCAGGGCAGCGGTGTCGTCTTCCCGGTCTGCCCGGGCACGGCGGCGGGCGAGTTCGATGCCGAGCGGCATGGCTTCGTCAACTTCGACTACCCGGAGATCCTGGCCGACCTGGAGTGGGTGCGCGAGTTCGTCGCCGGCGTGAACCCGGGCATGCGCTGGATCGTCACGGTGTCACCGGTGCCGCTGGTGGCCACGGCCACGGCGCATCCGGTCATCGTCGCGTCCAGCTATTCCAAGGCGGTGCTGCGCGCAGTCGCCGGGCGGTTCGCGGACGCGCATGACGACGTCGACTATTTCCCCTCCTTCGAGATCATCTCGTCGGCCCAGAGCTTTGGGCAATACCTCGAAGGCGACCTGCGCGAGGTCTCGCCGCGCGGTGTCGACCATGTCATGCGCCAGTTCTCGGCCGCCTTTGTCGAAGCCGGCGAACGCGCTGCCGTGGCGGCACCCAGCCTGGCGGCCCAGGCCGCAGCGGCGGCTCAGGTCGAGTGCGAAGAGCTCCTGAACGACAGACCCTGAAGGGCTCACGTCTGTTTTCTGCACGGCCCTGCGGGGCCGTTTTCTTTGGCCCGTCATAAAAACAGGCCCTGGGATTGCTCCACAGGGCCTGCATGGGCCGGCACCGCGTGCCGGCGTCAGGAGATCAGGCTCAGATCCAGTTGCCGCCGTTGTTGCGACGGTGCTCGTCGTCCTCGGCCAGCTTGCGGTCGATGGCGGCGAGGTGGGCGTCGGCGCTCGGCAGGGCGACCTTGGCCAGGTCCACGGATGGCGCCCCCAGGAGCGCGTCGGCCGGCGCGGTCAGCAGGTCGCTCRGGCTGACCGTCGCATCCTTGCCGTCGTCGGCCTTTTGCGGCTGCACGTCCTTGGCGAACCAGACGTCGGCCACGTCATGCTTGCCGCCGTCGGTCGTCGTGTAGCTGGAGACCAGGCCGATGAGGTTGCCGTGGTCGCTGCCCGAACCCTTGGCGGCGTTCAGGTCGATGGAGGCGACACCCACCTCGTCCAGCGTCTTCAGTTCGCCGGCGTCGGTCTTGCCATCGTGGTTGGCGTCGACCCAGACCTGCAGCTGCTTCCAGTTGGCGTCGTGTGCATCGAGCTTGCCGTCATGGTTGCTGTCCTGCTCGGCCATGGCGGCATAGCCGTCCTTGGCGTGCTTGCCATTGGCCAGGATGGTGCCCATGCCGAAGAGCTCGCTGCCGTTGTTGATGATGCCGTCGAGGTTGCGGTCCATGACGAGCAGGCCATCGCCGCCGGCAATCCAGCCGACCTTGTCCACGTGGCCGGAGCCGATCAGGTCGAAGTTGACGCCCTGGGCGGCGGCCAGCGTGTTGATGCCGTGGCCGTCC
>NZ_JBFUMO010000690.1:0-2720 GCF_054049355.1 Roseateles sp. P5_E11
ATGAAGGTGGAGTGATCCATCAGCTGGCGGAAGAAGCGCAGGCGCACGCGGCCGCGGAAATGCACGTACATCGTGCTCGCGATGAAGACCGCCACGATGAGCAGCTTGATATAGGGAATGTCGTGGGTCATTTGGCGTAGAAGTCAGCCTCGCCGGGAGGCCGTGACTTGAAGCGCTTGTGCAGCCAGAAGTATTGGTGCAATTGTCGGCGCGCTTGAGCCTCGATGACGGCGTTCATGCGGGTGGCGTCGGCGACGATGTCATCGGTCGGGAAATTGGCCAGCGCCGGCTCGATGACCAGCGTGTAGCCATCCGCCTCGCGGCGCGGGTAGCAGGGCAGCACGGCCGCCTTGGTGACAGCCGCCATGCGCGACAGCCCGCCGATGGTGGCCGCCGGCACGCCGAAGAAGGGTACGAAGACCGAGTCGCGGTGGCCAAAGTCCTGGTCGGGCAGGTAGTAGAGGCGATAGCCCTCCTTCAGCGCCCGCAGCGTCGGCCGCGTGCCCTGCTGGCGCGCAAAGATGATGCCGGTGCCAAAACGCAGCCGCTTGGCGCGAAAGAACGCGTCCAGCCAGGGGTCCTTCTGAACCGAGTAGATGCTGACCAGCGGCGTCTCCAGCGACACCCGCAGGCCGGCCAGGTCCAGGCCGGTGAAGTGGGGCATCATCAAGATGACATTGCGGCCATCCAACGCGCGCAGGTTCTCAAGGCCTTCGATGCGGACCAGGCGCTTCAGGCGCTCGCGCGAAGCGAACCAGCCGTAGCCGTACTCCAGCAGCATCTGCACCATGGCGACGAAATTCTGGCGCAGCAGGCGGCGGCGAGCTGCCGGTGTCCAGTCCGGCAGCGCGAGCTTGAGGTTGACTTCACCGATGTGCCGGCGTGACGACGGCATCGATGCGACGAGGTTGCCAATCAGCCAGCCGAGGGCCGTGATGGCGCGAAACGGCAGCCAGCTGAGCAGCCAGACAAAACCGACAAGAAGCCTCAGGCCCACGATGTTTCCTGCCGTTTTTTCAAGGCATTCCTTTTAAAAACAATCACTTAGGGGTGAAGTGCGCCCTGCTGGCGCGCGGCCATTGTCTCAGGCCGCCAGCACCGTGCGCCGCAGGCGCAAGCGTTGCGCCGTCAGCATCAGCAGCGGGATGGCCGCCAGCCAGGCGTAGGCCCAGGCGGACGGATGCATCCACCACGCCGCCGCGACCAGGCCGCATTGCAGCAACATGGCATTGCCGAAGCCCGCGCCGCGACCGCCGGTGTAGCTGGCGATCAGCATCGCCGCCAGCCACAGGCCGAGCAGCATGCGCAGGGCGAGCCAGAGCATGCCGGGCTGGTCGAGGGCCAGCAGGCCGACCAGCGCCGGCCATTGCAGCAGCGCGAAGGTGCAGGGTTCGGAGAGGGCACGGTTCAGCATGGGGTCTCCCGGGCTCATCAGGGTTCGACGGTGTAGTTGCGCCAGCGCGTGGTGATGGTGTTGGCGACGCTGATATTCAGGTTGGACGTCCGGCGTCCGCTGGCGTTGAGGATCTCGGCTCGGCATGTGATGGTGCTGGGGATGTATTGCTCTTCCTCGACCACACCGCGGACGGCCTCCAGCTCACGGCGCCGGCTGGCGCCGGCGGTGGCGAGCTCGGCGTTGATCTCGTTCAGGGCCGCTCCGCGGTTGCCGCGGCCGTAGTTCATCGTCACATTGAAGTTGCGCGCCGAGCCACCGCCGTCCACCGCAGTCTTCACGTCCGTCTCGAAGGCATGCAGCATCGAGGCGCCGCCGCGGTTGTTGGCGTCCTGCGTGATGGGGCCGAGGTTCTCCCAGATATTGCCGGGGCCGTCGAGGTTGTGGTTGAGCAGGTGGCCCTTGACGTAAAGGTGGTCGCCTGCATTGCCGTCGCTGCGGCGCTTGGCCAGCCGCACCCAGCGCGCCGACGTGACGCTGGGCTCGCCACCGCGCACTGGCCAATGCGAGCGTTGGGCGTTCAGCCGATCGATCTGCGCGGAACGGGCCCATCCCTGCGCGGTGACGGTGCCGAACGCCGGCGGTGTGGAGGCGCCACCGCCGGCCGGCATCAGGCGCCGGGTCACGGTGGCGATCTCGGTGATCAGCGCGACGATGGCGGCGGAAACCACCTGAGGATCGTTGGACGTCATCGGATCGGCCGAACCGCCCGCGGCCGCAGCGCCCGCAGCCGGTGCCGCGCTGCCCAGCGAGCGGGCACGACGGCGCAACTGCTGCAGCCGGCGGTACTTCTGCTGGGCATCCGTGCGGTCTTCGCTGGCGGGCAGGCCGGCCAGGAAGTCGGGGAAGCGCTGTGGCGTCGAGGCCACCATCAGCTCGCCTTCCTCGCCTTCACCCTCGAGATAGAGCTCGTGCGGCTCGCCGCTCTCCGTCGTGAAGCTGAAGCGCTCGCGCCACCATTGCACGACCGCACCAACGGCACCGCGCACTGCAGCCACGCCGCGGCGCACCATCGCGATGAAGGCCTGGCCGAGCTCGATGGCGCGGTCGATCAGCCAGTCGATGGCCTGGTCGACCAGCGCGCGCACGGTCTCCAGCAGCTCGTGCATGCGCTCGCCGATGCGGCCCAGGCCGAACTGGTTGGCGAGGAAGCCGATGGCCACCGGCATGGCGCGGTCCAGCGCGTCCTCCAGGAAAACCGCCGCACCGTCGATGGCGCCGTGGGCGATGTCCAGGATGCCGTCGAGCACGCGCGAGACGATCTCCA
>NZ_JBFUMO010000691.1:0-2719 GCF_054049355.1 Roseateles sp. P5_E11
CTGCTGACCCTCTACAGCGTGGCGCGCGATCTCTTCGAGGCCGGCCTGCGCGGTGAGGAGGTGGACCTGATGCTGCCGATCGACTCCAGCTTCGGCCGCCAGTCCTGAGGCATGAGGCCTCATGCCTGCCAGCTTGCATGCTGGCAGTCCTTCATTGGGCGTCAAACAGGCCGCAGGGCCTGTTCTCGGTCCCAACTCAGATCCCGAAGTCGGTCGAGTCGCCGTTCATGGCCTTCTCGATGAGCTTGCGTGACAGTCGTTCGGACAGCAGTTCGGCAAAGGCGTACACGTAGTTGCGCAGATAGGCGCCGCGCTTGAAGGCGATGCGCGTCACGTTGCTGCCCAGCAGCGTGCCCAGTGGCCGCGCGACCAGGTCGCTGTTGGCGGGCTCCTCACGCATGGCCATTTCGGCCACGATGCCCACGCCCATGCCCAGGCGCACATAAGTCTTGATGACGTCGGAGTCGATGGCCTCCAGCACCACATTGGGCGTCAGATGACGCGAGGCGAAGGCCTTGTCGACGCGGGTGCGGCCCGTGAAGCTGGGGTGGTAGGACACCAGCGGCTCGCCAGCGAGCTGTTCCAGGCTGACGCGCTCGACGCTGGCCAGTGGATGGTCGCGCGGCACGACCATGACGTGCTGCCACTCATAGCAGGGCAGGGTGACAAGCTCCGGGTACTGGGCCAGGGACTCGGTGGCCAGTCCCAGGTCGGCGGTCTCGTCGAGCAGCATCTTGGCGACCTGGTCCGGGCTGCCCTGGTGCAGGCTGATGCGCAGCTGTGGCAGGTTCTTGCGCAGCTGGGCCACCGGCGCGGGCAGCACATAGCGGGCCTGGGTGTGGGTCGTCGCGATGGAGAAGGTGCCGCTGTYCTGGCGCGAATACTCCTCGCCGATGCGCTTCAGATTGCCGACTTCGCGCAGGATGATCTCGATGCAGGCCAGCACCTGCTGGCCCGGTTCGGTGATGCGGCGCAGCCGCTTGCCGTGGCGCGAGAAAATGTCCACGCCCAGTTCCTCCTCGAGCTCGAGGATGGCCTTGGACACCCCCGGCTGGGAGGTGAACAGCGCCTTGGCTGTCTCGGTCAGGTTGAGGTTGCGGCGGGCCGCTTCCTGGACGAAGCGGAATTGATGCAGGTTCATTCGAGTATTGCCAGGCAGGCCAGACTGATGGCGTTGAGCACGGCTTCCTGTTCACCCAGCGGCGCATGGAGCAGCCATTGAATGGCGCCGCCGTGGCGCTCGCGCAGGCGGTCGAGCAGGGGCGGGATGTCACGGCGCACATGGCCACCGGTGCCGAGGAAGAGCGGCAGCACATGGACGCGTGTGCAGCCGGCCGCGGCCAGCTGCTCGGCCGCTTCCTCGATGCCGGGCGATATGAACTCCAGGTAGGCCATCACCATCGGCGTGCCGGGACGCGCGGCGCGCAGCCGCTCGGCAATGGTCTCGAAGGGCCGCGCCCAGGCTGGGTCGCGGGCGCCATGGGCGAAGAGCAGCAGGCCTTCCATCAGCGTCCGCACGGCCGCCCGAAGGACGCTGACGCCCCCTCGGGGGGCTGAGCCCGCGCACGCAGCGTCCGGTGGACGCTGCGTGGCTGGCGAAGAGCCGGGCCACTGGCCTGGCGCGGCCTGCAAGGCAGGGCACGAAGTGACCGTGGGGGCTTCATCAGCGGTATCTGACGAGCCAGGTGAAGGCCGCCATCGACAACCCGAGGTAGAGCAGGCTGGGCGTTGCCGCGACGACCCAGGGGGTCCAGTTCTTCAGCAGGCCCAGATGGCCGGTCACGTTGTTCAGCAGCACGAAGCTGATACCCAGCATGATGCCGCCGAAGACCTTGATGCTGATGCCGCCCGAGCGCCCATGCAGGTAGGCGAATGGCAGGGCCAGGGCCACCATGACGAAGCAGGCAAATGGATAGAAGGCCTTGCGCCAGAACTGGATGTTGTGCGCCTGGGCCGACTGCTCCTGGGCCGACAGATGCTTGGTGTAGCGGTAGAGCTCCAGCGTCGACATGGACATGGCCGGCAGCACGGCCGCGGCGATGACGCCGGCGTGCAGGGAACTCTGCCAGTCGAGCTTGTCGAGCTGCTGCTCGCTGATGACGACGTCGCCGACGCTGCCGCTGGCCGTCGCCGTGCCGGGGTTCCAGACCGTGCGCTTGACCGCCTGCAGATGCCACATGCCCTGAGCGTCGACGTCGACCTTTTCCGCTTCGGTGCGCGACATCAGCCGGCCTTCGGCGTCGAACTCGAAGATGCGCACATCCTCCAGTTCGCCGCCGCCGCCAACGCGGCCAACCTTGACTGAATAGCTGCGCTCCCGACCATCGATATTCTGGTGGTCCTTCAGCCAGGCGCCGCGCTTGGCCGGGTTGCTGTCGTGCACGAAGCGGGCGCGCATCTCGTCCCCCTCGCGTTCGAAGCGCGGCGCCACGTAGTCGCCGACGAAGAAGGTGAGCGCCGCGAACGCGGCGGCCAGGCCGGCCAGCAGGGCCAGGGCCCGCGCGGGACCGAGGCCACCAGTGCGCAGGATGGTGAACTCGCTGCTCTGCGCCAGTCGGGCCAGGGCGACGATGGCGCCGATCAGCACGGCGATGGGGAATAGCTCGTAGAAGTGGCCAGGCAGCTCCATCGCTGCGAGCACGGCGGCCTTGCCCGCACCCGCGCCGACGCGGGTCATGCGCTCGATCTCGTCGACGAAGTCGATAAAGAAGAACAGCGA
>NZ_JBFUMO010000692.1:0-2711 GCF_054049355.1 Roseateles sp. P5_E11
GGCCTTCATTGGCCACGACCTGCGCGCACCGCTGGCCGCGACGGTGAGCTATCTGCGCCTGCTCGGCGGCGGCGGCCGGCGCGACCAGCAACTGCGCGCCAGCGTGGAGCACAGCGTGGGCTACCAGTTGGCGCTGATCGATGAGCTCGTCGAGTTCTCGCGCGGCGAGCTGCATGAGCTGGACCTGGTGCCCGCTCCGCTCTACATCCACGGCCTGCTGCACGAGCTGGCAAAGCAAGGCGAGCTGCTGGCGCGCCAGCACCGCAACGCCTTTCGGGCAGGCATAGACCCGGAATTGCCGGCCGTGGTGCTGGCCGACGCCAAGCGCCTGCGCCAGGTGCTGCTCAACCTCTTGTCCAACGCCGCCAAGTTCACTACCGGCGGTCAGATCGAACTGAGCGTCATGCCAAGCAGTACGGCGCCGGGCGTCTGGTGCTTCGAAGTGGCTGACACCGGCAGCGGCATTGCGCCCGCGGACCAGGCCCGGCTGTTCGAACCCTTCTGGCAAGCTCCGCCGCAAGAGAATCAGCGCGCCGAGGCTGGCTCGGGCCTGGGCCTGGCGGTGGCCAAACACATCGTCGAGGCCATGGGCAGCCAGATCGAACTGCACAGCGCCGTGGGCCAGGGCAGCCGCTTCTCGTTCTTGCTGCCGCTGAGCGCAGGTCGCGCCGAGGAGGTCCTGATGCCCGCCGACGGCGTCACACCTGTCGAGACCGCCGAGACCGACCTGCTTGCACTGCTGATCGACGCGCCGCAGGGCCATGCCGACCGCGTCGCCGAACTGCTATTCGCCGCCAACGTCGAGGTGCTGCGGCCCGCGCCCGGCGCGCTGCTTGCGCCGGCGGATCTGCTGCTGTGCGACCCCTGCCTGCTGGATGCAGACGGCCTTGCACAGGTGCAGCACTGGCGTGCCAGCGGTGCGTCACGCCGGTGCATCGCCCTCGTCGATCGCCCGCTCGCATCCGAACTGGCGGGCCTGTTCGACGCCACGCTCTACAAGCCGGTCAACGCCGCCGCCTTGCTGGCCGAGCACTTCAGCCCCGCGGCGACGCCATGAAAAAGAGCGCCTCAGACCCGCTCAGGCGCTCTTCGACGGCCAGACGGCCCGCTCTTACTTCGGCAGGTCCTTGGCGTAATTCGCCAGGCCTTCAGCAATCTCGGACTTGGCCTTCTCCGGGCCTTCCCAGCCCTTGACCTTGACCCACTTGCCCTTCTCCAGGTCCTTGTAGTGCTCGAAGAAGTGCTGGATCGCGGACAGGCGGGCCGGGTTCACGTCTTCGATCTTCTGCCAGTGGTCGTACATGGGCAGGATCTTGCTGGTGGGCACGGCCAGCAGCTTGGCGTCGCCGCCGGCCTCGTCGTCCATCATCAGCACGCCCAGGGGGCGGCAGGTCACGACGACGCCGGGCGTCAGCGCGAAGGGGGTGATGACGAGCACGTCGACCGGGTCACCGTCGTCCGCCAGCGTCCTGGGGATGTACCCGTAGTTGCACGGGTAGTACATAGGCGTCGTCAGGAAGCGGTCGACGAACAGCGCACCGCTCTCCTTGTCCACCTCGTACTTGATCGGGTCGGCATTCATCGGGATTTCGATGATGACGTTGAACTCGTCAGGCACCTTGGCGCCGGGGGTCACGTTGTGCAGGCTCATGGTCGTCTTTTAGGGCTAAGGAAAACCCGCATTCTAGGTTTCCCCAACATCGCTGGTAAACGTGCAACCCGGCCGTCAAACCCGGCCCTTAAGCTCGGCCGCCGAGCCCCGGCATACCCTGCCGCGGGCCACAGATGACACGCTAAACAGGAGACTCATACATGTCGACAGAAGTGGCGCTGTATTTCGCGCTGGCTTGCGGCCTCGCGGCCGTTCTTTATGGCTTCATCCAACGAAGCTGGATCCTGAGTCAGGATGCGGGCAATGCCCGCATGCAGGAGATCGCCGCGGCGATCCAGCAAGGTGCCGCCGCCTACCTCGGCCGGCAGTACCGCACCATCGGCATCGTCGGCGTCGTGCTGGCCATCGCCATCGCGGTGTCGGGCCTGGGAACGACGACGGCCATCGGCTTCGTTATCGGCGCGGTGCTGTCGGGCATCTGCGGCTTCATCGGCATGAACATCTCGGTGCGCGCCAATGTGCGCACCGCGCAGGCCGCCTCCAAGGGCATTGGCCCGGCGCTGGATGTCGCCTTCAAGGGCGGCGCCATCACCGGCATGCTGGTCGTGGGCCTGGGCCTGCTGGGCGTGGGCGGCTTCTACATGGCCATCGGCGGCGGGCATGACAGCACGGCGCTCAAGCCCATGCTGGGCCTGGCCTTCGGCTCCTCGCTGATCTCCATATTCGCGCGCCTGGGCGGCGGCATCTTCACCAAGGGTGCGGACGTCGGTGCCGACCTGGTGGGCAAGGTCGAAGCCGGCATCCCCGAGGACGACCCGCGCAACCCGGCAGTCATTGCCGACAACGTCGGTGACAACGTCGGCGACTGCGCCGGCATGGCGGCCGACCTGTTCGAGACCTACGCGGTCACGCTGATCGCCGCGATGGCGCTCAGCGCGTTGATGATCACCGGCAGCAGCGCGCTGGCCGGCGTCGTCTACCCGCTGGCGCTCGGCGGGGTGTCCATCATTGCCTCCATCATCGGCTGCTACTTCGTCAAGGCCAGCCCCGGCATGAAGAACGTGATGCCGGCGCTGTACAAGGGCCTGATCGTGGCCGG
>NZ_JBFUMO010000693.1:0-2709 GCF_054049355.1 Roseateles sp. P5_E11
GGCCAGTGCGGCGCATTGAACGTTTCTCCAGGTGCGAAAACGCCGGCTCTCGAGCCGGCGTTTTTTCGTCATGCCACCGCTGCGGTATCGCAGCGGTGGCGCCTCATCACTGGAAGTAGCGGGCCTTGGCGCTGGCCTGGCAGCTGTCCTTGGCGTCGCCCGATAGCGAATCGCAGCGTTCGTTGGCGACCTTGTAGTCGGCCTTCAGCTTGGTCTCAAGCGCATCGGACTGCGCGGTGGCGACCTTCTTGTTGGCCTTCAGGTCGGCCTTGGCCTTGTCATGCTCGGCCTTGGCTTCGGCGACGCAGACGTCCTTGGCATTGCCGGACTTGTCATCGCACATTTCCTTGGCCAGCTTGTAGCGTGCCTCGTAGCGGGACTCCAGGTAATCGTTGTGATCCTTGACCGTGCCGGTGTACTGGTATTCGAGGTTGGCCAGGGCGACCTTTTCATGAGCCTTGGCGCGCTCGACGCACACATCCTTGGCATTGCCCGCCAGCGAGCCACATTTGTCGCGCTCAGCCTTGAACATGGCCTTGACCTCATCCTTGGCCTGCGAATAGACCGGCTTGGTCAGATTGGCCGAAGCCGTGCCGGCAAGGCCGACCAGTGCGAGGGCACACAAAAGGCGGGAGGTGCGGATTTGCTTCGTCATGGGGATCTCCTTTGGCTTGATGGGTGGCAGCGTCATGCCTTCAACAGGGCAGGTGCCACGCCGCTGAGCTTATGAATCCGCCCGTGCTGGCCGTGTCGGCGTCGCGGCCCTACAAAGGTCGGACGACGCCGCGTGGGCGAAGCTCGGGTGAGGCCTTGAGTAATGCTCATGTTTCTGGATGGCGCTCATCCGCCTCGCCTGCTCGTTCGTGATGGGCCTGCTGGTGTGCAGGATGACGCTGCGCCGCCGCATTCCCTTCGCCTTCGCCGCGCTGTCATTCGATGCGTCGGTCACACTGCCCGCCGCCGCCGCCGAAAGCCGAAGCTGAGACCGTCCGATGCCAGAGCGGGGACGACGGCCTCTGAATCTCACCCAATTGGAGATTGACCGATGAAATGCTTTATCTGGCTCACATGCCTCGCCGCCATGGCTTGCGGGGTGGTCACCGACGCCCTGGCCGCGCCGCCCAAGAAGCTTCTCATCGTCACGACGACGATGGGCTTTCGCCACAGCTCCATCGAGACGGCGGAACGCGTGCTGGCGTCGCTCGGACAGTCGTCCGGCTCGTTTGACGTGGAGCTGGCGGCCGTCACGCCCGTCGAAGGCACCGCTGCGGCGGTCTACGCCGAGCAGGTCAGAACCATGCTGGAGCGCAAGCTGAATCCTGCGGCGCTGAAGCGCTACGACGGCATCGTCTTCGCCAGCACCACGGGCGAGCTGCCACTGCCCGACAAGGAGGCCTTCATCCAATGGATCAGGGACGGCGGCGCCTTCATCGGCATCCACAGCGCCACCGACACCCTGCACGCCTACCGCCCCTACATCGACATGCTGGGCGGCGAGTTCGACTATCACCGCGAGCAGGTGAGCATCGAAGCCCTCAACCGCGACGCCTCGCACCCGGCGAACCGCCATCTGCCCGTCACCTGGACCCTTGATGGCAAGCTTGAAGAGATCTACGTCTTCAAAAATCATGACCCCGCTGGCGTGCACGATCTGCTCGTGCTGGATCGGCATCCGAACACCCACGCGCCCGGGCACTTTCCGATTTCCTGGTGCCGGAACTTCGGCAAGGGCCGGGTGTTCTACACAGCGCTGGGCCACAACGAGCATGTGTGGCTCATGCCAGCCTTCCAAAGTCACGTGCTGGGCGGCATCGCGTGGGCACTGGGGCTCAAGTAGTCGTATAAATCGGTGGTCTGGCGATGCAGACCAGTTCTCTCATACCAACAGGAGGCGGCCATGAAAGCTGCGACAGACTGGAAGATTGGGACCCGTCTGACAGCGGGATTTGCAATGGTCATCGCGTTGCTGGCCGCGCTGGCCATCATCGGCGTGACGAAGATCAACGCGGTGAATGGCAGCACCGAAATCATCCTGCACGACCGTTTCGTCAAGGTGTCGCTGGCTCACCTCATCGAGAACGAGGTGAACGCGCAGCTGCGAGCCATCAGGACGGCATTGATCGCCTCCGACAAAGGGGTTGTCGACAAGGAGCTGGCCAAGATCGAGGCCTCCGTGCCCGTGGTGAACGACGCCATCCAGAAGCTGACGGCTACCGTGCACAGCGAGCGGGGCCGAGCGGCCTTGCAGGCGCTGGTCGACGGCCGGGCGAAATTCAAGGAACACCAGGCGCCTCTGATTGAAATGATCAAGGCCGGAAAGGTCGAGGACGGGCGCACAGAACTCATCACCGGCATCCTGCCGGTGCAAGGCGTCTATCTGCATGCGGTCGAGGAGTTCGCCAGGTCCCAGACCGAGAGCATGGAGCAGTTTGGCGCCGAGGCCAAGGAAACCGCCGCTGCAGCGAAGATCCTCACGATCGTGCTATCGGCTGTCGCCGTGGGCCTTGCAACCCTGATCGCCGTCTTGCTGAGCCGCTCGATCACGAGGCCGATCGCCGAGGCGCTGCACGTCGCCGAAACCGTTGCGTCCGGCGACTTGACCTCGGAGATCAAGTCGCATGGCCGGGACGAAACGGGCCAACTGCTGCTGGCGCTGCATTCGATGAATCAGAGCCTGGTGCGCATCGTGGATCAGGTGCGCCTGAGCAG
>NZ_JBFUMO010000694.1:0-2689 GCF_054049355.1 Roseateles sp. P5_E11
GAACTGGGTCGAGCCCATCGCGTTGAGGCTGTCCGTCGTCAGGTGGCTCAACTGGGCCGTCGTCAGCACGGCGACCTGGGCGGTGGAGAGCTTGTTGAACTGGTCGGACGACAAGCTGTTSAGGTCGTCCGTGTTCAGCGTGCGGACCTGGTCGGTGGTCAGGGCATTGATCTGGCCCGAGCTCAGGGCACGCAACTGGTCGCTGGTCAGGCCGTCCAGCTGGGTGCTGGTGAGCGCCCGCAGGGCGACCGTCGTCAGTGACTTCATGTCGGCCGCATCGATGGCGGACAACTGATCAGTGTTCAGCTGGGCGACCTGGGCCGAGCTCAGCACGGCCACCTGGGCAGTGTCCAGGGCCGTCATGTCACCAGCCGTCAGGCCTCGCACCTGGGCCGTGGTCAGCGCGGCGATCTGGCCGGTCGTCAAAGCGCCCACCTCGTCGGAGGTGAGGGTCTGGATCTGATCGGAACTCAGGCCGCGCAGCGCCACCGTCGTGATGGCGCGCAGATCGGCGCTCTCCATCTTGGGCAGTTGATCGGAGGTCAGCGAACCGACCTGCAGGGAGGACAGAGCGGCGAACTGGGCCGAGCCCATCGCGTTCAGGCCATCCGTCGTCAGGTGGCTGAGCTGGCTGGTCGTCAGCGACTGCACCTGTGCCGTGCTGAACTTGTTGAACTGGTCCGACGTCAGGGTGTTGAGGTCGTCGGTGTTCAAGGTGCTGACCTGGGCGGTGGTCAGCGCGAGGATCTGGCTGGAAGACAGGGCGCGCAGCTGGTCGCTGGTGAGACCGTCCAGCTGGGTGCTGGTCAGGGCGCGCAGCGCGGCCGTGGACAGGAACTTGATGTCCGTCGCTTCCAGGGCCGACAGCTGGTCCGTGGAGAAACCCTTGGCCTGCGTCGAAGTCAGGGCGCCGACCTGGGCGGTGGTCAGCGCCACCATGTCGGCGGCATTGAAGCCCTGCAACTGCGCGGTGCTCAGCTGCAGAATCTGGCCGGTGCTCAGGGCCTGCAGCTGGTCGGTCGTCAGGACGCCGATCTGGTCGGAATTGAAGCCGCCGATGGAGGCGGTCGAAATGGCGCGCAGGTCCTCGGTCTGGAAAGCGCGCAGTTGGTCGCTGCTCAAGACAGAAAGGCCGCTGGAGGTGATCACAGCGGCCTGTACGGTGGTCAGCGCAATCAGCTGGTCGGTGCTGAAGGCGGCCCAGTCTTCGGTCGTGAAATCCCGGATCGACGTGGTCGTGAGGCCAGGGATCTTGGAGACCGGAATGAAGGGGACGATGCTTGCCATGGTTGTACCTGCTGTGCTGACGGCCACGCCCTCATGGAGGTGGCGGCTTGCAACCCGGGGCAGCCGGCCAATGCCGTGGCACGGCCGTATCCCTAGATTTCAAGTGCTTCGATCGGTTATCGGGCCGGCCCCGCTTGACTTGAGGAACAAAGTCTCAAATCGGCCGGAATCAACCCGAACCGAGGCCGCCGCCCACGGCCCGAACACCCGGACCGGGGGTGGTTTTCCCAGTAATTGCCATGCTAGTAAGGACTTAGCGAAGCCACACGCCGATAAGCGCGGGCTTTCGGTGGCAGTTCACGCACCGCCCGTCTGCCTTCACAAAGCTGTCTGGGTGGCGCTCAGTCCGTTACAAAAATGGGCCGTGACAAGCTGCCTGCAGGCTTGCGCATCGCGCGCAAGCAGCGCTTGGACGATGGCGCGGTGTTCCTCCAGCGACTCCGCCAGCCGTCCCTCCCGGAACAGCGAATGGTGGCGATTGAGCTTCATCAGCCGCCGCAAGTCACCGACGATCTGCAGCCGCCAGCGGTTGCCGTCGATCTCCAGCACACGCAGGTGGAAGCGTTCGTTGGCGGCGAAGAAGGCGTCCCGGTCGGGCAACGCCTCCTCCAGCGCGCGATGCAGTTCGCCGAGTTCGTTCAACTCGGCATCCGTCGCCCGGACACAGATTTCGGCGGCGGCGTCACTTTCTAGAAGGGAGAGCAGTTGGTAGGCTTCCCTGACGTCCCKCTCGCTCATCTCCGTCACATAGGCGCCGCGCCGAAGCTTCATCGTCACCAGGCCCTCGGAGGCCAGCACCTTCAGCGCCTCGCGCATGGGCGTGCGGCTGATACCCAGCTCGGCGCAGAGCTTGAGCTCGTCGATCCACGACCCCGGCTCCAGCTCCCGCGCCAGGATCTGCTGGCGAAGGCGGTCGGCCACCTGCTCATACAGAGCCGAGGCGGCGAGGGGGGCGTGGTCGAGGGAACCGGGCATGGCGGCCGAGTGTAGCGATTCTGAATTCATAATTATGAATAATCAGTCGGCTAAGATGCCGGCCCAGTTACAGGAGAGTTTCGATGTCGGACGACAGCCGCGCCGGGGACGCCCCGGAGTTCAAGACTGCCACGCTGGAGCAATGGACCAAGGCCGCCGCCAAGTCCGCCCCGGGCGGTGACGTGGCGGCACTGAACTGGGTGACGCCCGAGGGGTTGACGGTCAAGCCGCTCTACACCGCGGCCGATGTGGCCGACCTGCCGCACGCTGACACGCTGCCCGGCTTCGAGCCCTTCCTGCGCGGCCCGCAGGCGACGATGTACGCCGCCCGGCCCTGGACGATCCGCCAGTACGCGGGCTTCTCCACCGCCGAGGAGAGCAATGCCTTTTATAGAAAGGCACTCGCCGCCGGCGGCCAGGGCGTGTC
>NZ_JBFUMO010000695.1:0-2678 GCF_054049355.1 Roseateles sp. P5_E11
TGTTCATGTTGCGCAACTCGACGCCAATGGTGTCGATGCGCGTACCGACCGCGGTGAAGGTTTGCCCGGGCATGAAGGGGTACATCACACCGAAGCCTATCGACTGGGGCTGATCTATCACCACCACCGCGTGYGTCGTGGCAGGCGCCAACACAAGTGCGAAAAGCGTGCCCATCAGAAGAGGCAGACGAGGGGCAAGCCGGCGGGTTTCAGCTTTCATCATCGACTCCTTAAGAACTAAGGCATCGCGCAAGCTTAACTGGTTAGGGGCCGCCATATGGTTCGTGGACTGGCCTCTGCGAATGTCGTCACCCATGCCTCACTGCGCTGCTCTCATCGGCGAGGTCCTCGAACTTTGCGCCAACATCGCCATGAGATGCCCCGCGTCGCAGGGCCAACCGAAGACAGATTGATTCCGGTCTGCGCCAGCATGCGAACCACCACGATCGACGAGCCGGTGAAGACCCAGCCCTTTACGGTGCGATGTCGGATTGCATGCCAGCCAAGTCAACGCTGTGAGCGGCGCACCCGATGCATCAGCACGACCAGCCCGAATGCCAGCAGACCCACGCTGCCCGGCTCAGGAACCGGGCTGGCAAAGGACTTGGCGAAATCGGCGCCGCTGCCTTCGCTCAGCGCAGTAAAGGCGACGGCATTGCCGTTGGCATCCGTCAGGCCCGATATGCCACCCCAGGCCACGGTGTGAGACAAATCGGTGCGAAAAGCGGCGTCGGTGGCCGAGCTGGCGCCGAACACATAGCCCGCTGAGGCAGAAGCGCTCACGGTGCCTGCAAAGTGCAGCGCGATCGGCGTGCCGAAGGCAAAGCTGACAGTGAACGTCTGGCTGCCGAACTCTCCATTGCTGGACTCGAACAGGGCGCCGTTGCCGTTGCGGGAGATCGAATGATCCCCATGCCAGGCGGCGCTGGGTGAGAGGGGCGATCCTGGCAGATAGCCCGCGTTCAATGTGACGTCGGCCGTCCACTGCCCGATGACGGACCAGTTGCCACTCACGTTGCCGTTGCCGCCGATGCTCCCCGAGGCACCGATCGAGAAGGTCAGCAGCCCCAAGGCGCCGGGGCCGCACAGACTCAGGTTCTGGCAATTGACGGCATTGATCGTGAATGCGTCGTCAATGCTGCCGTTGGCCGAACTGCTGCCATTCGCGTACATCGCGGCGCCGTTCGTGCTGGTCAGGTTGGCGCTGGCTTCGGCCAGCAGATGCAAGGCGCCCAGCCCCGCGGAGGCAGAGGCATTGGAACGGCCCAGCCCCGTGGACACCGCCGCCCCGCCGCCGGCCGCTTCGAACTGCGAAGACGTGGCCGTGAAACTGACAGGCACCGTGTCCGCGTTGGAGTGGTAGTCGGTCGGGCCAGGGATATTGATGGTGCCGCTGCCCGCCGAAGCCGTGGCCGAGAATTTTGGCGTCGCCGCTTGCGCGGCAGCCCCAATCAGCAACAGGCAGGCGGCCAGAACGAGTGCGGGTGAACGTGCCATGCCAATCTCCGATGTCGCTGAAGCGGCGGATTGACGCATGGAAACACCGCCCCGCCTAGCGCCAGCCCGGCCCGCATCGTCACTGTTGATGGCGCCAACCACCCTGTTCGGGTAATGGCACCCACCACGATTGAATTCGCGCCCGGCGCGCGATTTGACTAGATTCCCTCGGCCCGACCGTAACGCCGAAACCGAAGGAATTCATATGCATAGATCCTGGAGACTGCCCTCAATCGCCCTGCTTTTGAGCTTGCAATTCGTGGCGTCCTCAGCAGCGGCAGCGCCCTGCGATGGGTCGAGCGACCCCTGCACCATTGACCTCGGCCGTGCGTCGGCCAATTTCGCAACCGGCGCCGCGTCCTACTACGCCGAAGCAGTGCTGGTGAATGGCACGGATGCCTACTACGGCGTGAACCCGCAGTTCCTGCCAACGCTGCAGGTCACGCACACGGCGGGCAGCGACGGCTTCACTTTCCAGCCGCAGATGTACGCCAGCGTGGGTGGCAGTGGTATCCAGGGATTGTTTGAAGTCGCGGCCACGCTGCAGTTCACCGGTCTGTCATTCACTGCGGAACCGGGCTACCAGATCACCGGCCTTCAGGCCGTGGTGAAGGGCAGCTTCTCCCTGGTGGGCAACGGCTATGGGGGGCTGTCCTTGCCCGGCCCGCTCCAGTGGGTCGATCAGAACTTCACCGCCATGGTCCCGCTCGATCCGGCCGCCGCTGACTTCCAGACCGGCTTCACGGTCGCGGCCAGCTATGTCGAGGGAGAAGACGGCACGGCGCTGTCATACGGGACCGGCAGTGCCAGCATCGACAGCGTGGCTTTCATCGTCAGCATCTCACCCGTGCCCGAGCCCGGCTCGTGGGTCCTGCTCGCGGCCGGCGGAGCACTGCTGCCGTGGCTGGTGAAGCGTCGGTCACGGCGTTCGTGAGGTGGACCATCACTAGCACTTTGCCTCGTCGAAGGGTGGACGCCGGAATCCCGTCCGGCGTTTCCGACCAGTCAAGTAACGGACGACGTGGTCCTCTGGCTACAACAACGTGGGCAGCAAGGCGGGCTGGCCCGCCGAAGTGCAGCGCGCCTTCGAAGCCTTTGCGCGCGGCGGCGGCTTCTCCATCACGAGGCGTTGAACCATTGGTCAACGCGGCGGAACCCACGCCCCCAACGCTCCTCTCCAA
>NZ_JBFUMO010000696.1:0-2677 GCF_054049355.1 Roseateles sp. P5_E11
GCCACAGCAGCGCCTGGGCCTTGCCGAAGCCGCGCTGGCGCAGCGGCGCCAGCGCGGCCCGCAGCACACGCAGATGGGCGAACAGGCCGAAGCGCATCAGCAGCCGGCCAGCTTGAGCCGCCCCCAGAGCCAGCCGGTCTTGTAGCCG
This sequence comes from Roseateles sp. P5_E11, assembly GCF_054049355.1. Classification (NCBI taxonomy): domain Bacteria; kingdom Pseudomonadati; phylum Pseudomonadota; class Betaproteobacteria; order Burkholderiales; family Sphaerotilaceae; genus Roseateles; species Roseateles sp. P5_E11. The sequence goes on from NZ_JBFUMO010000696.1 coordinate 149, forward strand.
GCCAGCACCGCGATGGACTGCTGGTGGACATAGGGCAGTCGCCCGCCCCAACCGAAGAAGCGGTCGCGCAACCAGGGCGCGACAACGGCGTGGGACTGGAACATCGGCGTCAGGCCCTTGCTGGCCTGACCGTAGAAGCGCAGGTGGGCGCGGCGGCGGCGGCCGTAGCGCTCGAACACGCCGGGCCAGTCGCCACCGACCTCGCTCGCCAGCTCGTGCGCATCGATCAGCGCCATGTTGGCGCCCTGCCCTAGCTGCGGGCTCATGCCATGGGCGCAGTCACCAATGGCCAGCACGCGGCCGTCATGCCAGCGCGCCATGTGGACATCGGCGTAGCGGGCTTCACGCAACTGCCCGGCATCGCGCAGGCCGGCCAGCAGCGGCAAGACGTCGGGAAAGAGCTCGGCCATCTGCTGCTTGATGCGATCCAGCCCAACGCGCTCGCGCCAACCTTCAAGTTCGGCGACGGGCAGACTCCAGAACAGGTTGATGCCTCGTGCGCCATCGGCGTGATCGGCCCTGCCGACCGGCATCAGGCCGATCATCTGCGACGCCGACCGGAAGCGCTGGCGCAGCTCGATCTGAGGGAAACCAGGCGGCGCCGGCAGCACGGTCCAGACGGCGCCCCAGGGGAAGGCGCGCGCATGCTGGCTGACCTTCATGCCTTCGCGCAGCCTGGAGAAGCTGCCGTTGGCGAGGATCAGCGCGGCATGGCGAGCCTTGGCTCCGCCGGACAAACGCAAGGTGACGCCGGCCTCGTCCTGCTCGAAGCCTTCAACCAGCGCGCCGCAATGCCAGCGGACGCCGAGCTCGCGCACGCGCTTCCACAGCATGCCCATCAACGCGCCGCGCTGGATGCCCAGGCCATAGGCCTCAGGATGGAAGCGCCGGTAGCTCATGTCCAGCACCGCGCGGCCCGAGGGCGTGTCGCCGAACAAGCGGTCTACCCGCGTACCCAGCGCCAGCGCCTCGTCCAGCAGCCCCATGGCCGTGAGCACGCGCTGGCCGGTGGGCTGAAGCAGCAGGCCCGCACCGATGGGTTTGGGCTCGGGCACGGCCTCGTACAGATCAACAGCGACGCCGCGCTCGGCCAGACGAATCGCTGCGGCCGCGCCGGCGACACCGGCGCCGACGATGGCGACGGATTCAGGCAAAGCGCAGGATGGGCTGGTCTACCGACAGGCTCTCGCCCGGCTTGGCCAACACCTCGGCGACGGTCACGTCCTGCGCGGCGGTCAGGATGTTCTCCATCTTCATCGCCTCAATGACCGCCAGCCGCTCACCGGCCTGAACCGTCTGGCCGACCTGCGCAACTAGGTGCACGAGCAGCCCGGGCATGGGCGACAGCAGCAGTTTGGAGGTGTCCGGCGGTGCCTTGTAGGGCATCAACGTCTGCAATTCGGCCGCGCGCGGGCTCAGCACGGTCAGCTCGATCAACAGGCCGCCATGGTGGATGCGATAGGCCAGCGGGTTCTTCGCCGTGCCGCGCTCAGCCTGGGCGGTAAAGGCCAGGCCATTGACGGTGCCGGTGATGCGCACGTCGTTCAGGCGGGAGCTGGAAACGATGCGGTAGTCCTTGCCGCCCACCTGCACGCGTGCCTCGCCCAGCGCGCCCGCGTATTCGCTGATGTGCAGCGCATGGCGCTCGCTGTGGCCAGCGCCGAGATTGACGACGGCAACGTAGTCGTGCTCGATCTGCACCTCGTGGCCGCGCAACTGGCCGCTGATGCCGGCCTCGCGCTCACGTGCCTTGCGGCGGATGAAGCCGGCCAGCGCGACAAGGAAGAGCGGGTCGTCATGCGGCACATCCTCGGCCTTGAAGCCGCCGGCGTAGTGCTGGGCGATGAAGCCGGTGTTGAAGTCGCCGCTCGCAAAGTCCGGGTGGGCCAGCAGCGCCGCCTGGAAGGGGATGTTGCTGGACACGCCACGGATGACGAAGCCGTTCAGCGCCTCGCGCATCTTGGCGATGGCTTCGGCCCGGTCGCGGCCGTGCACGATGAGCTTGGCGATCATCGAGTCGTAGAACATCGGGATCTCGCCGCCCTCGTAGACGCCGGTGTCCACGCGCACGCCAAAGCGCTGCGGCTCGGCCTGCGTCATCGTCGTCTCGGGCGGCTGGTAGCGCACCAGGCGGCCGGTGCTGGGCAGGAAGTTGCGGAAGGGGTCTTCCGCATTGATGCGGCATTCGATGGCCCAACCTTCGCGCTTGATCTGCTCCTGCGTGAATGACAGCGGCTCGCCGGCGGCGACGCGAATCATCTGCTCGACGAGGTCCAGGCCGGTGATGCACTCGGTGACCGGGTGCTCCACCTGCAGCCGCGTGTTCATCTCCAGGAAGTAGAAGCCCTGGTCCTTGCCGACGACGAACTCCACCGTGCCGGCGCTCTGATAGTTCACCGCCTTTGCCAGAGCCACCGCCTGCTCTCCCATCGCGCGGCGCGTGGCCTCGCTGATAAAGGGCGACGGCGCCTCCTCGATGACCTTCTGGTGGCGSCGCTGGATGGAGCATTCGCGCTCCCACAGGTAGAC
>NZ_JBFUMO010000697.1:0-2671 GCF_054049355.1 Roseateles sp. P5_E11
GGGTCAGCAGATCGCGGTAGGCGGGCAGCTCGAAGCTCGGCACGCCCGGTCCGCCGCCGCGGGCGAGCAGGTCCTGCAGCATCTGCAAAGCGGTGCCCGGTTCAGGCCAGACGACCTGCAGATGAGCGATGACGCTGGGGCTGGCATCCAGGCTGCGGCCACGCGCCAGGCTCTGCGACCACTGCGGCGCCAGCACCCGGAAACGCTGCTCGAACTGCTTGACTAGCTCAGCGAATACCTCGGGCTCACCGCGCTGCTGGCAGAGCTCCATCAGCATCAGATAGGGCATGGCGCCGGCATTGCCACGCGCCAACCGCGTGGCCAGCAGGTCGGCCGCCGCTTCTTGCTGGCCGAGCAGCTGCAGGAAATCGACCTGTTGCTGCAGGTCCAGCAGCTCGTCCGCCACGGTCAGCTCGTTGGACAGCACCGGCGCGGCCGCGGCCTGGACCGGCAGACGCATGGTCGCCTGCATGTCCATCGCGGGCGGTGCGACAGCGGGTGGTGGCGGTGATGCAATGGGCGCCGGCGGCCACGCCATCGGTCGAGGCTGTGGCCGCGTGACCTGGTGCTGGCCTTCGTCCGGCAGCGCCGCGGCTTGGCCGACGACAGGCGGCGCCATGCCCGGCGAGTGTTGTGGCAGCACCGCCGGCAGGCCGGCCCCTTCGGCGGCATGCAGGGCACGCCAATAGGCAAGCTCGCGGCGGGCCCGTTGATCGCGCCAGCGGCTGAAATAGAAAGCCGCCGAGCCCGCCAGCAGGCTCAGCCCCAACGTCAGCACCCAGGTCATGGGGTCGCGATAGGGCGAGGCATGTGCGCTGCGCACCGCCACGGGCGGCGGTGCCACGGCCGGTGCGGAGGCCGGCGGTATGGCCACCGCCGAGGCCGCGGCGGCTTCGGCCTGCAGCCGTGCCTCCAGGTCGGCGCGCAGCTGGGCCACGGTCTGCTCAAGCTGAGCGATCTGGGCTTCCAGCTCGGGCGTGAGCTCCATCTCGGGCGCGCTGGCGGCAGGCTGGACGGGCCGCGGCGCTTCGGCCACCAGCACCTCAGGCCGTTCCAGCACCAGGCGTGGGCCACTGGCGCGCGGCTTGGAGCGGGTTTTTTGCCGTACCACCGGGCCTGGCGCCGGTGCGGGCGATGCCTCGGCCATCACGCTCGTCGGCGGGGCGACCACCGGCGGCGCCGCAGGCGCGGGCGGTGCCGGCACTGTGGCGGCATCGGCCGCAGGGTCGACGAAAGCATTGAACTCGCGCGTCAGCCGCAGCGGGCAGCCCAGAGCCAGCGTGATGCGCAGGGCCGGTTCGTCGATGCGCGCCAGGCTCTGCAGGCGAATACGTTGCTGGCCGGGTTCACCCTCGATACGCATTTGCAACAGCCCAGCCGGCACCCGTGCGTCGCCAGCAGAGACCTCGGCGCGCACGCAGGAATCGGTCAGTCGTTCACCATCCGCCAGCGTCAGCGGGATGCTGGCGTCCAGCGGTTTGCCGAGGGCAGAATGAATTTGCGGCCGTCCCAGGCCCAGAGCCTGGGCGTCTGGCGCCAGGCCAAGCAGCAGTGCCAAAGTGGGTGTGAGAGCACCCAGCAAGGTCGGGCGCAAGGCCGTGAAGGGCATTGACTGCGGGCGGCTAGCTATCGGTTGAACGAGGGGGTGAAGACGGCGCGGATCACTCTAGCATGGGGCCACCTCGCCAACGGCCCCATTCCCAGGGAACCGCGGGCGGCACAATGCCCCCAGACCATGAACGCACTCAGCCTCACCCCCGCCGAACGCCAGCAGATCGATCAGGGCGCCTGGTTCTCCAAGCTCTCCGAGACCCTGCGCAACGACATCCTGCAGCGCGCCTTCGTGCGCCGCCTGCCCGACGAGACCATGCTGTCCCACCGCGGCGAGCCTGCCGAGGAGTGGTCGGCCGTGGCCAAGGGCGCCGTGCGTGTCAGCTCGGTGTCCCTGGCCGGCAAGCAGATCTCGCTGACCTATGTCGAGCCAGGCACCTGGTTCGGCGACATCGCCCTCTTCGACGGCCTGCCCCGCACCCACGACGCCTATGCGCACGGCGAGACGACGCTGCTGTGCGTGCGCAAGTCCGATTTCCGCGCGCTGTTGCAGGCCCACTCCGAGCTCTATGACGCCTTGCTGCGGCTGAACTGCCGCCGGCTGCGGCTGATGTTCGACATGATCGAGGACCTCAACACGCGCCCACTGGCCGCCCGCCTGGCCAAGCAGGTACTGCTGCTGGCGCGCTCTTATGGCGTGCAGGAGGGCGACGAGATCCGCATCGGTTTGCAACTGGCCCAGGAAGACCTCGCCCAGTTGCTCGGCGCCTCGCGCCAGCGCGTCAACCAGGAGCTCAAGGCTTTCGAACGCGAAGGCGCGGTGCGCGTCGAGCCGACCCGCCTGGTCGTGCTCAGCCGCGAGAAGCTGCTAGCAGCCGCATCCCGATAAGGCTGGCGCCGAGGAGACACGGCAGCCGGGCCTCGACTCGCAGAATGGACAGTTGGCGTTCTCTACCCAGACATCCATGGAAGCATTCACCGGCACCCGTCCCCTTGCCCAAGCCCTGGACACCACGGCTCTCGAAGCCTGGCTGGCCGCGCACATTGACGGCTTTGTCGGGCCCCTGGCCATCGAGCAGTTCAAGGGCGGCCAGTCCAACCCGACCTATCTGCTGAAGAC
>NZ_JBFUMO010000698.1:0-2666 GCF_054049355.1 Roseateles sp. P5_E11
GGCCGTCAACGCCCATGACAAGCTGGGCCTGAAGGAGGCGCCCATGCTGTTGATGGAGTTCCATGGCAGCGAGGCGGGCGTGGCCGAGCAGGCGGCGGTGGTGCAAGACGTGGCGGCCGACCATGGCGGCGAGGCCTTCGAGTGGGCGACGACGCCCGAGGCGCGCACGCGGCTGTGGACGGCGCGCCACCACGCCTATCTGTCGGGCCTGCAGATGCGCCCCGGCTGCCGTGCCGTTACGACCGACACCTGCGTGCCCATCTCGCGCCTGGCCGAGAACATTAACGCGAGCATTGCCGAGGTCGAGGCCGCCGGCCTGCCCTACTTCATCGTCGGTCACGTCGGCGACGGCAACTTCCACATGGCCTATCTGCTGGACCCGGTCGATCCCGAAGAGCTGGCGACGGCCGAGCGGCTCAGTGCGCAGATGGTGGCGCGGGCGATTGCTCTCGAAGGCACGTGTACGGGCGAGCATGGGATTGGGTTGCACAAGCAGGGCTTCCTGCTGGACGAGACCGGCGAGGAAGCGGTGGGGTTGATGCGCGCGGTGAAGCAGGCACTGGATCCGTTGGGCATCTTCAATCCGGGGAAGATCTTTGCGGGTTGAGCCGTTTCCTGTGTGTCGTGCCTTGAGCAAATCGGGCCACACTAGGTAGTCATTCGAACCCATGCTGAGGCCAGCAAATGACACCAACTGAGCTTCGCCAGTTGCTCCTCTATGGAGAGTCGACGGACGAGAATTTCAAGAGGTTGCCGCCTGAAGCCGGCGGCATCTGGTGCAGTCGCCCCACGCGAGAGCAGGTCGAGCGTGGCCGCTATTTCATGTATCTACGGGTGGCTCTCCTTGCCGCCGCAACGATCTACCTTTTCTACTTCCATAGAGGCATAGGTGAAGCGAGAGTGCTTCCATGGATCATTGCTTGCTACGAGTTCGCGTACTACACCCTACGAAAAGAGAAGGACGAACAGGATCACTTACTCGCACGAGAGCGTTATACGAGCCGTGTAGATGAGCTTATCCATGCCTTGCATCCACGCTGGAAGCCGGAGAAGGTTTAGCCGATGGACACCACTGCCGCCCCTCCCGTTGGCGCGCTGCGCCAGTTCGATGACCTGCCCGGCCCGCGCGGTGTGCCGGTATTCGGCAACCTGCTGCAGATCGACTCGACGCGGGTGCATCAGCAGGTGGAGGCCTGGTGCGAGGAGTTCGGGCCGATCTTCAGGCTCAGGCTGGGCAAGCGCCGCCTCGTCATCGTCGGTGACCACGAGCTGATCAGCACGGCACTGCGCGACCGGCCTGATGGCTTTCGGCGCACGCAGCGGCTGGAGGACATCGGCCGCGAGATGGGGCTGAACGCGGGCCTGTTCGGCTCCAACGGCGAGGCCTGGAAGCGCCAGCGCCGCATGGTCATGGCCGGGCTGGACCCGGTGCATGTGAAGCGCTACTACCCCTTCCTGCTGCGCGTGGCCGAGCGCCTGGTTGGCCGCTGGCAGATCGCCGCGCGGGAGGGCCGGCGCATCGAGCTACAGGCCGACCTGATGCGCTTCACGGTGGACGCCGTGGCAGGCCTGGCCTTTGGCGAGGACGTCAACACGCTGCAGTCCGACGAGGATGTCATCCAGCAGCACCTGAACCGCATCTTCCCGATGCTGTTCAAGCGCATCTTTGCGCCGCTGCCGCTGTGGCGCTGGTGGCCGTCGGCCGAGGACAAGGCCCTCACGCACAGCGTGGCCGAGGTCAACCTGGCCGTGCAGGGCTTCGTCGCCAAGGCGCGGGCACGCATGGCGGCCAACCCGGCGCTGCGCGAGGAGCCCGGCAATCTGCTCGAAGGCATGCTCGTGGCGGCCGACGAACCGGGCAGCGGCATCGACGACGAGCAGGTGGCTGGCAATGTGCTGACCRTGCTGCTGGCCGGCGAGGACACGACGGCCAACACGCTGGCCTGGATGATCTGGCTGCTGTGGCAGCACCCCGACGTGCTGGCCCAGGCGCGGGCCGAGGTGGAGCGCGTTTGTGGTGAGGCCGCGTTGCCGACCCTGGAGCAGCTCGGCGCGTTGGACTTCGTCGAGGCCTGCGCGCACGAGACGATGCGGCTGCGGCCGGTGGCGCCCATCAACGTCATGCAGGCCATGCGCGACGCGCGTGTGGGCGATGTGCAGGTGCAGGCCGGCATGATCGTCATGGCCGTCATGCGGCGCGATGCCACGAGCGAGCGCCACCTGACCAACGCGGCCGCTTTCGACCCCGCGCGCTGGCTGGTGGATGCCAAGCAGGCCGGCGCAGCCAAGCGCCTGAGCATGCCCTTCGGTGCCGGGCCGCGCATCTGCCCGGGGCGCTACCTCGCGCTGATGGAGATCAAGCTGGCCATGGCCACGCTGCTGCGGCACTTCGACATCACGGCGGTGGATACGCCCGACGGCCAGGCGCCGCGTGAGCTGCTGCAGCTGGCGATGGGCCCCGTGGGCTTGTCGATGCAACTGGCACGCCGCTCGGCCGCTGCGTGACGGCTGACCTCCAGATATCGATTCTGGTATCGATCACACCGTCGAATTCATCGCCCCGGACTTGAGCGCGTTCTCATAGAGGACGCGACTGGATTGCGCAGGGGTCTCCATGGCGTCAATCAGGGAAAAGCAGGTGTCGAAATGATTGCGCTACCACACAA
>NZ_JBFUMO010000699.1:0-2658 GCF_054049355.1 Roseateles sp. P5_E11
CCGCTGAGGTGCCCTCGATGGGCGCCTTAGCGAGTGGTGGCGGCAACCGAGCCCGCTGTGGTGGCGCCAAACCACCGCTCTTCAAACTCCCGCGCCGGCACTCCCTTCCCAAACCACCACCCCTGCCCCCAATCACATCCCATCTCCCTGAGCGCCACCATCTGCGCCTCCGTCTCCACCCCTTCCGCCACCACCTCCATCCCCAGCTCATGCGCCATCGTCACGATGGCCCGGCACAGCGCCAGTGCCTTGCCGCCGTTCTCCAGCCCGGCGACAAAGCTGCGATCGATCTTGACGGTGTCGATGTCGTGATGCTGCAGATAGCTCAGCGACGAATAGCCGGTGCCGAAGTCGTCCAGCGAGATCGCCAACCCTGCCTCGCGCAGCGCCCGCAGCCGCTCGGCCACCGCTTCATCGCGCTCCAGCAGCAGCCCTTCGGTGATCTCCACCGCCAGCGCGTCGCCGGGCAATCCCAGGCCGCGCAGATGCGTGACCCAGTCCGGCTGCACACGGTGGCTGCGCTCGCCGAGAAATTGCACCGGTGACTTGTTGACGCTGATCTGGAAGCCCTCGTGCCCCGCCGCGCGCCAGGCCAGCACCTGGGCTGCGGCCTCACGAAAGACCCAGTCGCCGATGTCGACGATGAAGCCGCTGGTCTCCGCGATCGGGATGAACTGGGCCGGGCTGACGTCACCCAGTTGGGGGTGGGACCAGCGCAGCAGCGCCTCAGCCTTGCGCGGCGGCGCGGTCGGGTCTTGCAGCGACAGGATGGGCTGATAGACCAGGCTGAATTGCGACAACCGCAGCGCCTCGCGCAACTCGGCCACCAGCCGGGCGCGCCGTTGCGCGGCCTCGTGCAGGGCCGGCGTGAACAGGCTCATGCGGTTGCGGCCCGCGCCCTTGGCTTCATACAGCGCCAGATCGGCATGCTTGAACAGGGCCTCGATCTCGACGCCATCGCGGGGCGCCAGGCTGACACCGATGCTGGCCGATACATAGACCCGCTCGCCGGCGACCTCGAAGGCCTCGGACAAGGCTTCCAGCAGGTCGTGCCCGACGCGCTCGGCCGCGAGCACCGCCTGATCCGTCGCCAGCAGCACGGTGAACTCGTCGCCACCCATGCGCGCGACCACGCCGCCCGGGGGCATGTGCTCCTGCAGCCGCCCCGCCACCTGCACCAGCAGCGCGTCACCGACGTCATGGCCCAGGGAGTCGTTGACCTCCTTGAAATGATCGAGGTCGACGAACATCACGGCGAGCTCGTCGCCGCGCAGCGCGCGCAGGGCCAGCGCCCGCTCGATGCGTTCGCGCAGCGAACGGCGGTTGGGCAGGCCGGTCAGCGTGTCGACACGCGCCTGCTGCCAGACCAGCGCCTCCTGGCGCTTGCGATCGGTGATGTCGGTGTGCGTGCCGACCATGCGCAACGGCCGGCCGGCCGTGTCCCGCGCGATGACCATGCCGCGGCTCAGGATCCATTTCCAGCTGCCGTCCTTGGCCAGCACGCGGTGTTCGTTGCGGTAGAGCGGCGTGCGGCCGGCGAAATGGTCCTCGCGGTCCTTGTCCATCTGCGCCAGGTCGTCGGGATGGGTGCGCGCGTCGAAGGCCTCCGGTGTCGCGTCGACGTCGCCCGGCTCGAAGCCATAGAGGCGCAGATAGCGCTCGGAGAAGTATTCGATCCCGGCCTGCACATGCCAATCCCAGACGCCGTCGCCGCTGCACTCAAGCGCCAGTTTCCACACCTCGTCCGCCTCGCGCAGCCGCGCCTCGACCGTGCGGCGCGCGGCGATGTCGGTGTGCGTGCCCAGCCAAAGCGGCGAGTCCGGCAGGCGCTGGGCCTGGGCCAGCACCCACTGGTTGCCCAGGCGGTACTCCATCTCGAAGCGGCCGCTGCGCTGCGCCGCCGCCCACTGAGCCGAGAAGGCGCTGCGGTCCTCCTCGTGCAACCAGTTGACGAGGGCAGCCGGCAGGGCGGGGCGGTTCAGCGCCTCGGCCAGGCGCGCGTTCATCCACAGCAGCCGGCCCTGCGCGTCGGCCTTCCACACTTGCTGGGGCAGGGCATCGAGCAAAGAGGAAAAGTGCACGTGGGCTGACATCAACGATGGATACGGGACTCTGCCGAGACTGTATGCCTCTCGCGATAAGCCACAATCGCGYCCGCCCGAGCCGTTCGGGCGCGTTTTTGGACGAGACCCCCCGCATGAACAAGACCGATCTGATCGAACACCTGGCCGCCAAGCACGAGCTGAGCAAGGCTGAAGCCGGCCGCGTCCTCGAGACCCTGCTGGACGCCATCGTCACCACCGTCAAAAAGGGTGGTGCGGTGTCGATCCCGGGCTTCGGCTCCTTCAAGCAGCACGCACGTGCTGCCCGCAACGGCGTGAACCCCAGCACCGGCGCCAAGATCAAGATCGCCGCCGCCAAGCTGCCCAAGTTCACCGCCGGCGCTGGCTTCAAGGCCGCCGTGGACCCCAAGGCTGCAGCCAAGAAGGCCGCTGCCAAGCCCGCCGCCAAGCCGGCCGCCAAGGCCAAGAAGAAGTAAGTAGAGCAGTCGCATGGAACCCCTCTCGGATGATTTCCGGGCCGGGCGCYGGGCCGCTCCCGAGCCGGCCCGCGCTGRCGATGTGCTTGCCGGTCAATCCGGCAAGCATCGCCGTCCCC
>NZ_JBFUMO010000700.1:0-2658 GCF_054049355.1 Roseateles sp. P5_E11
GCTCATTTGTGCCCGCTGCAATTTGCCGGTGGAGAAAAACGCAGAATCGTATGAAGTTTTCGAGCGCATGCATTGGCTCTGCTTTCATCTGGAATTCGAACATCAGGGAGATCCTGATGAACCGTGCGGTGATCCCGCTGCAGCGGACGGCTTCGCCGTCCGCTTGGCTTGCACGTTAGGCGCCTGAATGCGGACGTATCCGATTCTGCGAGAAGATGGCTTCTTGATTGCGTTCGAGATCACTAGCCTATGGGTCACATTTAATTCGCTGCACAAGCTCCTTCGCTCAACTGAAGGCGTGACAGAAGTTCGGAGGAATCTCTGGAATGACGATCGATTCACATTCCTATATCGAGGCGTTCCGTGCGTCGTCCATGAGCCGTGGGGCGACAGTTCGAGGTACTGGATCGGTCCCAAGTCCGCGGAAGGGAGCGACCTGGACATTCGTGCGCTGCACCAAGCGTTTCAGAATTTCCAGGGTGTTTTCGCTCAGCTTTGGTCAGAGTTGCGAGTAGGTGCAGGTGCCTAACCGGTCGCTCGAGCGGACGTCCCTCGGCAAGCCTCGGTCCGCCGCACAGCTTCAACGTCAGGCGTCACTCACTCAAGCGGCATCGCGTACGTCTGACCATTCTTCGAGACAGCAGGAGACCTCAGATGTCCACATCGGTACTCTTCATGTCGATGTCACTCGACGGATACATCGCTGGCCCGAACGACGAAGTGGGCAACCCCGGCGGCGACGAATTCGACCGGTTGCACGAGTGGTATGGGGACTTCTCCCGTCCATCTGGGGCGGTCGGACAACTGTGGGATGAGTGGAACTCACCTGGCGCGATTCTGGCGGGGCGGCGCACTGTGGAGCAGGTCGATCACTGGGGCGGTGACAACCACGGTGTCCCGATCATCGTGCCCAGCCACCGGCCGCCGGGCCCTTCGGTAGCGAACTATCCGTTGGTGACCTACGTGCCCGACGGCATCGAGCGCGCAATGGCGCAGGCAAAGGCCGCCGCCGGGGATCGCATCGTGCTGATGCTTGGCGCGTACACGGCGCAACGGGCGCTCGAGGCTGGTGTGCTGGACGAGTTGCAGATCCACCAGATCCCGGTCCTGCTCGGTGGTGGCCGCCGGTTGTTCGAGATGTTGCCTTCGCGCGTGGAGTTGGAGATTGTCCGGGTGATCGACACCCCGGAGGCCACCCACATCCGCTACCGCGTTCGTCGCTGAGTGGGCTCGCAACACCAGCTAGCCACTTGCCACCCATGAATTCAGCGCCAGCCATCGAATACAAGCTCTCGCCACCCCTGGGTGACCTGGAACTGAACGAGTTGTTTTCTGCGTCTTGGGCGAACCATTGCCCTGCGACATTTCAACCCGTCTTGCGCTCCAGCATGGCTTACGTCTGCGCGTACCGGGGGGCCGAACTTGTCGGCTACGTCAACGTCGCCTGGGACGGCAAGACGCATGCGTTTGTCCTGGACCCCACGGTTCATCCCAGTTGCCGGCGGCACGGTATCGGAACGGCGTTGGTTCTTGCCGCGCTGGAGCAAGCCAGGGCGCGCGGGGTCACTTGGGTGCACGTCGACTTCGAGCCTGACCTGCGGGAGTTCTACAGCCGTTGTGGCTTTCGCCTGTCCGAGGCAGGTGTCTACAACGTCGCGGCCGAGGCGTGACAGTCAAAGGGTGTCCCGCAGGCGGGCCGCGGGCCGAGGGCAGCGACTTGGATCACGTCAACGCGCGCGGCGGCGCCGGGCCAGCATGGCCAGGCAGGCCAGGCCGGCCAGGATCAGGGCCCCGCTGCCCGGCTCGGGCACCGGCACGGCCGAGGTGAGGAAGTGGCCGTCGGTGGCCAGGCCGTTGGCGGCCGTGAAGCCGTAGAACACCGGCGTGCCGACGAGGCCCAACTGGTCAAAGCTGACCTGGGCGCTGACCGTGAAGGTGCCGAGGTTGAGGTGCTCGATGGTGCCGGTCAGCATGCCGGCGTTGTCGTTCAGCCCCGAGGGGGTGTACTGCACCGAGGCATACCACTGGAAGTCAGGGTCGCGGATGGCGTCGCCCAGGCCGGTTTCGGTAGCAGCCAGCGGCGCCACTGAGCCGCCGGACAGGATCTGCAGGCTGGGCGACACCGGTTCGCCGTTGAAATGAAAGGTGTCGATGGCAAAGGCCACGCTGGCCGGACTCAGGCCGTCATAGCCGAGGCCCGAGCCTGCGCCGCCGACGCCGGCCGTGTCGCTCAGCGCGAAAGTGAAGCCATCGCCGCGCAGGCCCTGGCTGACGGGGATGAAAAAGTGGAAGTCGAAGGCGAAGCCCTGGTTGAAGTCCAGCGTGATGGCATTGGGCGCGAAGCCGGCGCCACCCTGGCCGCCGGCGCCCGGTGCCGTCAGCATCAGGTCGCTGTAGGTGAAGCCGTTGCCCGGCGTCATGTTGGACGCCGTCGCGCTGCCATACAGCGACCAACTGGTGAAGTCGGTGAATCCGGTTGCCAGGCTCACACCCTGCTGGGCATGGGCGCCAAGGCTGGCGGCAAGGGTCAGGGGCAGCAGCAGACGGGCAAGCTTCATGGTGGGGTCTCCGATCAGGTTGTGCGCCAGTCTGGAGAGCGACCGTTAGGCAATCGTTAGCCAATGAAGCCATCTCACCCCCTCAAGCCCGGGGTCTGTG
>NZ_JBFUMO010000701.1:0-2653 GCF_054049355.1 Roseateles sp. P5_E11
GAAGGAATCCGCTCGCAAGCGCGGTGAGAAGTCGATGGCCCAGCGCCTGGCCAATGAATTGCTGGAGGCCGCTGAAGGCCGTGGCGGCGCGATGAAGAAGCGCGACGAAGTTCACCGCATGGCTGAAGCCAACAAGGCTTTCTCGCACTTCCGCTTCTAAACTCACTGTCTTTCAGCCGCCTCGGGTTTCTACCAACCCGCTGGCGGCTCCTGTCTTCTGGAGCAAACCATGGCCCGCAAAACCCCCATCGAGCGCTACCGCAACATCGGTATCTCTGCGCACATCGATGCCGGCAAGACCACCACGACCGAGCGCATCCTTTACTACACCGGCGTGAACCACAAGATCGGTGAGGTGCATGACGGCGCCGCCACGATGGACTGGATGGAGCAAGAGCAAGAGCGTGGCATCACGATCACCTCTGCTGCCACGACCTGCTTCTGGAAGGGCATGGACCTGGCTCGACCCGAGCACCGCATCAACATCATCGACACCCCCGGGCACGTCGACTTCACGATTGAAGTCGAGCGCTCGATGCGCGTGCTGGACGGTGCCTGCATGGTCTATTGCGCCGTCGGTGGCGTGCAGCCCCAGTCGGAAACCGTCTGGCGCCAGGCCAACAAGTACAAGGTGCCCCGCCTCGCGTTCGTCAACAAGATGGACCGCACCGGCGCGAACTTCTTCAAGGTCTACGACCAGATGAAGCTGCGTCTCAAGGCTAATCCGGTGCCCGTCGTCATCCCCATCGGCGCCGAAGACAAGTTCACCGGCGTGATCGACCTCATCAAGATGAAGGCGATCATCTGGGACGAAGCCTCGCAAGGCATGAAGTTCAACTACGAAGACATCCCGGCTGACCTGCAGGCCGAGGCCGTCAAGTGGCGCGAAAACCTCATCGAAGCCGCCGCTGAGTCCAGCGAAGAGCTGATGAACAAGTACCTGGAGTCGGGTGATCTGGACGAAGAGGAAATCGTCTCGGCCATCCGCAAGCGCACGATCGCCGCTGAAATCCAGCCGATGTTCTGCGGCACCGCCTTCAAGAACAAGGGCGTGCAGCGCATGCTCGACGGCATCATCGATTTCATGCCCTCGCCGGCTGACATCCCGCCGGTGCCTGGCACCGACGATGACGACAAGCCGGTCGTGCGCCAACGTATCGACGAAGAGAAGTTCGCTGCGCTGGCCTTCAAGCTGATGACCGACCCCTACGTCGGCCAGCTGACCTTCGTGCGCGTCTACTCGGGCGTGCTGAAGTCGGGCGACTCGGTTTACAACCCGATCCGCGGCAAGAAGGAACGCATCGGCCGGATCCTGCAGATGCACGCCAACCAGCGTGAAGAAATCTCGGAAATTCTGGCCGGCGACATCGCCGCCTGCGTGGGCTTGAAGGACGTCACCACGGGCGAAACCCTGTGCGACCCGGACAGCATCATCACGCTGGAAAAGATGGTCTTCCCTGAGCCCGTGATCTCGCAGGCCGTCGAGCCCAAGACCAAGGCCGACCAGGAAAAGATGGGTATCGCCCTGGGCCGCCTGGCCAAGGAAGACCCGTCCTTCCGTCTGCGCACCGATGAAGAGTCGGGCCAGACCATCATCTCCGGCATGGGCGAGCTCCACCTGGAAATCATCGTCGACCGCATGAAGCGCGAGTTCGGCGTGGAAGCCAACGTCGGCAAGCCGCAAGTGGCCTACCGCGAAACCATCCGCAAGACGGCTTCGGACGTCGAAGGCAAGTTCGTGCGCCAATCCGGGGGCAAGGGCCAATACGGCCACGTCGTGCTGACCGTCGAGCCGCAGGAAGCTGGCAAGGGCTTCGAGTTCGTCGACGCCATCAAGGGCGGCGTGGTGCCGCGCGAATACATCCCCGCGGTCGAAAAGGGTGTTATCGACTCCCTGCCGAACGGCGTGCTGGCTGGCTTCCCGGTTGTGGACGTCAAGGTCACGCTGACCTTCGGTTCGTACCATGATGTCGACTCGAACGAAAACGCGTTCAAGATGGCTGCGTCCCTGGGCTTCAAGGAAGGCTGCCGCAGGGCTTCGCCGGTGATCCTGGAGCCGATGATGGCCGTGGAAGTCGAGACGCCTGAAGACTATGCCGGCAACGTGATGGGCGATCTGTCCAGCCGCCGCGGCATGGTGCAGGGCATGGACGACATGGTCGGTGGCGGCAAGGCCATCAAGGCCGAAGTGCCGCTGTCGGAAATGTTCGGCTACTCGACGACCCTGCGCTCGATGTCGCAAGGCCGTGCCACGTACACGATGGAGTTCAAGCACTACAGCGAAGCTCCGAAGAACGTGGCCGACGCCATTATTACCGCTCGCGGAAAGTAATGGTCTGGGGTTGGACCTGCGTAGCAGCTCCGACCCCACTGATTCAGAAGCCGGCGCGAGCCTGAGGCTTGCGCCGCCGTCTTCTCGTGGATCGCCCTGGGTTGCCAGTCACCAGGGATTTCCGGTTCACGAGGAAACGCAAAACCAACCGACTGGCAATGCTCTTTCTCTGGAGTCAAGAAAATGGCAAAAGGCAAGTTTGAACGGACCAAGCCGCACGTGAACGTGGGCACGATTGGCCACGTTGACCACGGCAAGACCACGCTGACCGCGGCAATCGCGACCGTGCTGTCCAAGAAGTTCGGCGGCGAGGCCAAGGCC